>DASZFV010000232.1:0-1699 GCA_035939455.1 Polyangia bacterium | reverse complement strand
GCGTGAGGCCGCGCGGCGTCGCGGCGAGGTGGAAGAACTGGGTATAGACGGTGCCGCCAAAGTGCACCAACCGAACGGAGATTCCGCCGCCCCGATCGCTTCCGTTTTGCACGCGCTCGACGACGCCGTCGAGGCTGGCGTAGACGTGCTCGCCCCAGAGCTCGCCGCCGAGATCGACGACGCAATGATCCTTGGTGCGGCATAGCGCCGGCTGCTCCCGCGGGGGCTCGGGACCGAAGAGGCGGGCGTCCGGCGTCGGTGAGCGCCGCACGGGCCCCGGCAAGGGATGCGTCCAGGCCGCGCGGTCGAAGAGCGCGATCCACTGCTCGTCTGTCGGAGGCCAGGGCGGCCCGAAGGCAATCGGCTCGGGAGCGGGCGCGTCGAGCCCGTGGGCCGCCGGCCACGCGATCGAGATCGAGTGAGGCCCCGGCGCGTGGGTGTGCTGCCACAAGGGACCCACGCCGAGGAGCAGCACGAGGAGCGCCGCTGCCCTCAGGCTCCACCGCCGCCGCGCCGTCGCGCGCGCGGCCAGCTGGCGGCGCACGCTCGTCAACAGGCAAGCTTCAGAGCAGTGCACCTGCTGGCGCTTGCCTCGGACGAGGACGCGTCGATCGTCCTCCTCGACGGGGCCGGCGCAAATGAAACAGGGCTCAGCCACGGGTCACGCTCACTCCTGTTCGACGGAGGGCTCGGGTGCTCCGGTCTCCGTATCCCCCGACGGCTCGCCCTCGTCGGGAGGGACCGCCTCGGCCGGCGCGGCCTCGTCGGGCGCCCCGTTCTTCTTCGAGTTCTTCCGCTCGCGCGACGACCGGCGAACGGCCGAGCCCAGGGGGACGCCCGGCCCGCCCGCGATCGTCACGAGGCCGACCTCGCTCCCGTCGAGGGGGATGCGCAGCGGCCAAAGCGCGATGAGAGGCTCGGGGTCGATGTACCTCTCGCGGCCGTCCTCGGCGAGCCGCACGGAGACGGCGAAGTGCAGATGCGGCTGCGACTCCTTGACGCCGCTGTCGCCGAGCAGACCGATGACCTGGCCGCCTTTCACGGGCGCGCCACGTTCGAGCCCGCGCGGGATCGCGGCCAGGTGGAAGTAATGCGTGAACACGGTGCCGTCGTGATGGGAGATGCGCACGAAGCGCCCGCCGTGATCGGGATTGGGGCCGCGTTGAACCCAGTCGACGACGCCGTCGTGGACGGCCCGCACGTGCTCGCCCCATATCTCGCCGCCCAGATCGACGCCGCAGTGCCCGTTGCGGCACTCGATGGCGCGGTTCCCGGGGCGGAGCGCGCCGAAGACGCGCGCGTCGGTTCTGGGCATGCGCCGGAAGGGGCCCGCGAGCGGGTGAACCCAGGCGTCGCGCCCCAGCACGGCGAGCACGCTCGTCTCGGTGGGTGGCCACTCGGGCCCGAACCACCCCGGCGGTAGGGGCGCCGGGCCCGGGTCGTCGGCGGGCACCACGGCGACGGGCTCGGCCGCCATTCGCCACAGCCCCCCGTGCGGCGCCAGACACGCGCCGAGCAACACGATCCCGATCGCGAGGCGCCTCGTCGCGCGATAACGCGTGGCCCTCTTCCTGAGGCTCTGCAGACGCAAACCGGCGCGCAGACACGCCCGAGAGCAGAAGACGTGCAGAGCGGCGCCACGCATCTGCACGTAGCGACCCGCGGCTAGAAGATTCCCGCACGTCGCGCAGACGCCGGT
>DASZFV010000231.1:0-13660 GCA_035939455.1 Polyangia bacterium | reverse complement strand
CAGTCGCAATATCGGGCGCGCGATGGACGTTGCCAGGCGGATCGAGTCGGGCATTTGCCATATCAACGGGCCGACCTTGCACGATGAAGCCCAAATGCCGTTCGGCGGCGTCAAGGCCTCGGGCTATGGCCGCGAGCTCGGGCCCTGGGGCCTGCGTGAGTTCGTCAACGTCAAGACCGTGCGCGCGCGGGGACTCGGCTAGAGTCGGCGCCCTCGATCGCGTCGAGGCGGCGCAGCTCGGGCACCCGCCAGGCGACGGCCAGCGCGACGCCGATCGTGATGGCGCCGCCCACGATGACGGATGGGACGGTGCCGAGGAGACGAGCCGCGACGCCCGACTCGAAGGCGCCGATCTCGTTCGACGAGCCGATGAAGATCTGGTTGACGGACGAGACCCGCCCCAGCATCGACGGCGGCACGAGCACCTGCACCATCGTGCTGCGAAAGTTGATGCTGAGCATGTCGGCGGCGCCGCCGAGCGCCAGCAGCGTCACCGAGAGCGCCAGCGAGCGCGAGAGCGCGAAGCCCACGATCGTCACGCCGAAGACGACCACGGCGCCGAGAAACGTCGGGCCGGCGCGGCGGTGCGGCGGGCGCAGCGCGAGCACGCCCGACATGAGGACGGCGCCGATGGCGGGCGCGGCGCGCAGGAGGCCGAGGCCGCGCGGCCCGCTGTGGAGGATTTGTTCGGCGAAGATCGGCAGCAGGGCGACGGCGCCCCCGAACAGAACGGCGAGCAGATCGAGCACCATGGCGCCCAGAAACAAGCGGCGCTCGAGCAAGAATGCCACGCCCTCGCGGACGCTCGCGAACAGGTCCGCCGCGGCCGTGCGCGCGCGCGGCACGACGGCGCCCACGCGCGCGACGGCGATGAAGGCCGTCGCCATGAAGGCGGCGGCGACGACGTACGAGGCCGTCGGCCCCACGGATTCGTAGAGGATGCCGCCCAGGGCCGGCCCCGTGACGGCCGCCACCTGCCAGATTCCCGTGCGCCATGCCACCGAGCTCGCGAAGAGGGCGCGGGGCACGACCTCGGCGGCGAGCGCGTTGCGGGACGGCAGGAGGAAGCTGCGCGCCACGCCGCACACGACGATGACGGTGTAGACGCCGAACCGCACGGCAGCGGCGCCGGCCGGCGCGCGTCCCGCGAGCGCGCTCAGCGCGGCGAGCGTGAGCGCGCAGCCGAACAACACGACGAGCGCCGTAAGCGCCACGCGCCGCCGGTCGCGCACGTCGGCGATGTGCCCCGCGGGCAAGGCCAGCCCGATGAACGGCAGCGCCTCGGCGAGGCCCACCATGCCGAGGGCGAGAGGATCGCGCGTGAGCGCGTACATTTGCCAAGCGACGACGACGCCTTGAATCTGCGCGCCCAGCGCCATCGCGAGGATGCTCGTCACGAACCAACGAAAGCTGGGCAGGCGCAGCGGAGCATAAGGATCGTGAGCGGCGGCGACGGTGCCGGCAGGAACCTGGGACATCCGACGCTAGACTACGGTACAAATGGCCCCCACATGAGGCGCGCGTGAGTCTGGGAAAGAATTTTCGCTTGCCGCTCGACGTCCGGCCCTCGCGCTACCGGGCCTCCGTGCGCATCGACATGAGCGCAGACAAGTTCGGCGGCGAGCTCGCCATAGACGTGACCCTCGACCGCCCGCGCGACGAGGTGCACCTACACGCCGTCGGCCTCGAGCTCGCGTCGGTGCGCGCCGAAACGGGCGGACGCGTCCGCGAGGGGCGCTCGACCCTCGACGTCGAGAGCGAGACGGTGACGCTGACGTTCGGCGAGCCGTTGCCCGCCGGAGCGGCGACCCTGCGCCTCGCGTATCGAGGCGGCTTCAGCCCCGGCCTGCGGGGCCTCTACCGCGCGGGGACCATCGCCGTGACGCAGTTCGAGGCGGCCGACGCGCGCCGTCTGTTCCCGTGCTTCGACGAGCCGGCCTTCAAGGCCCCCTGGGAGCTCGCGCTCTCCGGCCTCCCCGCGGGCGCCGTCGCGCTGTCGAACGGCGCGACCGTCAGCGACGAGCCCGACCCGCGCGGCGGCCGCCGCGTGACCTTCGCGCCGACGCCGCCGCTCTCGTCCTACCTCGTGGCGGCCGTCGTCGGCGAGCTCGTCGCGAGCGAGGTCGTCACGGCGCGCGCCGTGCCCATCCGCACCTGGACAGTGCCCGCCAAGGGTCACCTCACCGCCTTCGCGCAGCGCGCGGCCGCCGCCGTGCTGCCGCTGCTCGAGGACTACTTCGGCCTGCCCTACCCGTTCGGCAAGCTCGACCAGATCGGCGTCCCGGACTTCGAGGCCGGCGCCATGGAGAACGCGGGCTGCATCACCTTTCGTGAGGTCGCGCTCCTGCTCGACGAGGCGACGGCGCCCCTCGCCGTACAGAAGCGCGTCTCAGAGGTCATCACGCACGAGCTCGCGCACCAGTGGTTCGGCAACCTCGTGACGATGGTGTGGTGGGACGACCTGTGGCTCAACGAGGCGTTCGCGACCTGGATGGCCTACAAGATCGTCGACGCCTGGCGTCCCGAGTGGCGCATCTGGATGGACTTCGAGGGCGGCAAGGGCGCGGCCATGCTGCTCGACTCCCTGCAGGCGGCCCACGCCATCCGCGCCGACGTCCACAACGCCGAGGAGGCGGGCGAGTCCTTCGACGCCATCACCTACGAGAAGGGCGGAGCCGTCCTGCGCATGATCGAGGGGTTCTTGAATACCTTGGACGAGGATCGCTTCCGCGACGGCATCCGCCTCTACATGCGGCGCCACCGCGAGGCGAACGCGACCGCCGACGATCTCTGGGAGGCGCTCGCGACCGCCTCGGGTCAGCCCATCGTGGCGCTCGCCAATGGCTGGATCCGGCAGGTCGGATACCCCGTCGTCGCGGTCGAGCTCGACGCCGCGGCGGGGCGCATCTCGCTCGCCCAGCGGCGGTTCTTCGCCGATCCGGGCGCGGGCGAGGCGGGGCCCGCGACCACCTGGCTCGTGCCCATGGTGCTGCGGTTCGCCGACGCCCAAGGCATCAAGGAGCAGCGCGTACTGCTCGACGCGCCCGAGCGCACGGTGACGCTCGACGCCGAAGGCCCGGTGAGCTGGTGCCTGGGCAACGCTGACGCACGCGGGTTCTTTCGCACGGCTTACGACGCGCCCACGCTCGCGCGCCTGCTGCCCGAGCTGGCGGCGCTGCGGCCGGCGGAGCGCATGGCGCTCGTCTCCGATCAGTGGGCGCTCGTGCGCGCCGGCGTCGTGCCCATCGCGGCCTTCCTCGATCTCGTCGCGAGCCTGGGAGGCGAGGAGGACCACGTCGTGCTCGACGACCTCGTCGGGCGCCTCGCGACGATCGAGCACCGTCACCTCGACGAGCGCGAGCGCGGCCGCTTCGAGGCGTTCGTGCGCGACCTCCTCGGTGAGCGGGCCGCCAAGCTCGGCTGGGAGCCCGCCGCGAGCGGCAAGGAAGACGACGAGACGCGCTTGCGCCGGGCGGCGCTGCTGCGCGCGCTCGTGCTCCTGGCGCGCGATCCGAAGTCGGTGGCCGAGGCCGAGCGGCGGCTGCCCCCGGGCTCGGGGCCGCCCGGCGTCGATCCGAACTTGCTCGACGTCGTCGTGACCGCGGCGGCGCGCGGCGCGGATCCCGCACGCTTCGAGGAGCTGCGGCGGCGCGCCCGCGAAGAGACCGATCCCGCCGCCAAGCGGCGCTACTTGCACGCGCTCGCGCGCGTCGAGGACCGTGCCCTCGCCTCGCGCGCCGTCGCGCTCTCGCTCGGGGACGACGTGCCCATGCAGGACTTCACGTCGTACCTCTCCGTGCTGCTGTCGAACCGCGTGACGCGCGACGAGGCCTGGCGCCTCGTACAGACGCGCTTCGCCGAGGTGCGCGCCAAGGCCGACTCACCCATGCTGCTGCGCCGGCTCGTCGAGGCCCTCGCGGCGCTGCCCGAGCGCTGGCACCTCGACGAGATCACCGCCTTTCTCTCCAGCCATCCCATAGACGGCGCCAAGCAGGCGACCGCGCAGACCCTGGAGCGGCTGCGCATGGACGTCGAGCTCCGCGACCGCCTCCTGCCCGAGATCGCCGCCTGGCTGCAGGCCCGCGCCAAACCGAAGCGCTAATTCGCCGTCAGCGTCGTCGTGGCCGTGATGGCGCCGCGCTGTGCCTGGATGGTCGTCGTGCCCACGTCGAAGGCGGTCGCCTGACCGCGCGAGCCGTCGGCGTTACTGACGTCGGCGACGCCGAGGTCGCTCGAGGTCCACGTCACGAGGGGCGTGACGTCGAGGGTCGAGCCGTCGTCGAAGGTCCCCGTCGCCGCAAAGGCTTGGATCGCTCCCACGGCGACCGTCGGGCCCGCCGGCGTGATGGCGAGCGACTTGAGGACGGCCGCCGAGACGGTCACGTCGGTCATCCCGGCGACGCCCGCGTATTGCGCTGTGATCGTCGCCTTCCCCGCCACGACCGCATCGACGAGCCCCTTCGTCGCGAGCGCGTCGCTCACGGCGGCCGTCTTCGCATCGCCGGAGGTCCAGGTCGCGAGCGACGTGATGTCGCGGTTCGTGCCGTCGGAGTAGACGGCGGTCGCCGTGAGCTGCCGCTCGAACCCGATCGGGACAGTCGGCGCAAAGGGCGTGACCTGGATCTGCGTCACGGTGGCGTCCGTCACAGACAGCGTCGTCGTGCCCGTGACGTTCATGAACGTCGCAGAGATCGTCGTCGAGCCCTTGCCGAGGCTCGTGGCGCGGCCCCGCGAGCCAGCCGCGTTGCTGATGCCCGCGACGATGGGATCCGACGACTGCCAGGTCGCCATGCCCGTGACCGCGACGTTCGTGCCGTCCGAGTAGATGGCCGTGGCGACGAATTGAAGCGCCGTATTGAACGAAATCGTCGGGGTGAAGGGCGTCACCTGCACGAGGGTGAGCGTCGCGGGCGAGACCGTGAGGCTCACGCTGCCCGTGACGCCCATGTACGTCGCGCTGATGTTCGCCGTGCCGCCGCCGATGCCCGTGACCTGGCCGCGCGTCGCGCCCGCCGTGCTGACGGCGGCGACGCCCGGCGCGTCCGACAGCCACGTCGCGGCGCCCGTGATCGCCATCGAGGTGCCGTCGGAGCGAATGGCCTGCGCCGTGAACTGCCGGCGCGCCCCCACGGGCAGCGTCAGCCCCAGGGGGCTGACCGAGATCTCCACGATGACGGCGTCGGTGACGGTCACGGTCGTCGCGTCGGTGAAGCCCATGTAGGTCACCGTGATGACGGCGCTGCCCGCCGCGACGGCCGTCCCGCGGCCCCTCATGTTGCGCCCGCCCGTCGTGATTCCGAGGACGCTCGGCGCGCTCGAGACGAAGGTCGCCGTGGGAGTCACGTTGCGGGTCGACGCGTCGGAGAAGATGGCGGTGGCGGTGAACTGCGTCACCGTGCCCACCGGCACGGTGGGCGCGATGGGCGTGAGCTCGACCGCCGTGACGACGGCGTCCGTCACCGTGAGCGTCGTGGACGCCGCTAAGCCCATGTAGCTCGCGCCGATCGTCGTCGCGCCCACGGCGACCGGAGCGGCGCGTCCCGTGCGCCCGATCGTGGCCACCATGGGGTTCGAGGACGTCCAGGCCGTCTGACCCGTGACGTTGCGGGTGGTGCCATTCGTGAACACCAGCGTCGCCGTGTACTGCACGCCGGTGCCGAGCGGCGTGGCCACGGCGATGGGAGCGATCGACAGCGAGCTCGCCGTCGAGCCGACCACCGTGAGGCTCGTCTGGCCCGTCACGGCGCCGAGAGACGCCGTGACGGTCGTCGAGCCGACGGCGCGCGCGAGCACCTGACCGGCGGCGCCCGCGACGTTGCTCACCGTCGCGATCGTGGAGTCGGCCGTCGTCCACGTGACCTGCGCCGTGAGATCGAGCTTGTTGCCATCGGAGTACGTCCCCGTCGCCGTGTAGCTCGAGCGCAGCCCCGCCGTGAGCATCGCGTCCGCGGGCGAGACCGCGATCGCGTTCAGCGTCGCCGCCACGACCGTGACATGGGCCGTGCCGACGATGCCGGCCTCGGTCGCCGTGACGGCCACGTCACCCGCCGCGACGCCCGTGACCGCTCCGGGCACGCCAGGCGCGTTCGCCGCCGTCGCGGTGGCGTCGTCCGCGCTCGCCCAGGCGACGTCGGCCGTGATGTCGCGGGTGCTCCCGTCGGAGAACGTCCCGTTTGCCGACAGCGCGACCGTGGCGCCGATGGGCACCAAGGCCGACGCCGGACTGATCGTGATGGCGTTCAGCGTCGCGGGAGACACGACGATCTGGGCGTCACCCGACACGAGGCCCAAGGTCGCGGTCACCGTCGACGTCCCCACGCGCAACGCCGTGGCGACGCCCGCCGTACCGGACGCGTTCGACGCCGAGACAACGCCCGCGGGCGACGCCGTCCAGGTCACGCTGCCTGTGAGGTCGACCACCGTGCCGTCGGAGTAGGTGCCGAGGGCCTCGAGCGCGGCCGACTGGCCGGGCGAGAGCGTCGCGCTCGAAGGCGACACGGCGATTTTCTCGAGGCTCGCGGCCGTCACGGTCACGGTGCTCGCCGCGACGAGCCCCCCCTGGGTCGCCGTGACGACGGAGGTGCCGACCGACTTGCTGAAGCCGCGGCCGACGCCGTCGATCGGCAGCACGTTCGGCGCCGAGCTGCCCCACGCGACCTGTGCCGTGAGGTCGACCTTCGTGCCGTCGGAGTACAGGCCCGTGGCCCGAAAGTCGAGCTCGACGCCAACGCCGACGTTCGGATCGACGGGGTCGATCTGCAGCGTCTCGAGCTTCGCGCCTGTGACGACGAGAACCGCCAGGCCCGATTGGCCGCCGAAGGCCGCCCGGACGAGCGTCTTGCCGGCGACCTTCCCCGTGACGACGCCTCGCACGTCGATCGCGGCGACGTTCGGATCGTCGATGGTCCACGCGGCCGTCGCCGTGACGTCGGCGCGCGTGCCGTCCGACAAGGTCGCGTCGGCCGTGAACGCGAACGTCGTCCCGATGCCCGCGGTGCCCATGGGCGGCAACACGGCGAGGTCGATCACCGTTGCCGCCGTGACGGCGATGATCATCTTCGTCGAAAGCCCCCCCACGCTGGCGACGACCGTCGCGACGCCCGCCTTCTTGGCCGTCACGTCGCCCATCGGGTCAGTGAAGACGACGCCGCTGCCGTCGTCGCCAATCTTCGCCATGGCGGTGACGTCCGTCGTCGAGCCGTCCGAGTAGGTGCCGATGACGGCCACCGTGAGCGCACCGTTGATGGGGAGCGTCGCCGCCGGCGGATCGAGCGCGATCGAGACCAGCGAGATCGTCGACATCACGACGACCGTGGCGCGCGCCGAAAGCGCGCCGAGCGTCGCCGTGACGTGCGCGGTGCCCGGCCGCAGCGCCGCGACGAACCCCACCTTCACGGCGGCCACTTGCGTGGCGTCGGACGTCCAGGTCGACGTGGACGTGACGTCGGCCGTCGTTCCGTCCGGGTACGTCACCGTCGCAGAGAAATTCCCTTGGCCCCCCACCGGCAGCGTGAGCAGCGCCGGCGCCACGGCGAGCGCGACCGGGAGCTTGCCCCCGGGGGCATCCATCGTCGCGTCCAGTCCGGCATCGGCATCAACGGCCGGGCCGCCGTCGGTGGCCGGGGGCTTGTCGGTGGCGCTGGCGTCGCCCGCGCCGCCGCCCGCCGCGCCGCCGTCCGTCTTGCCACCGGCCGCGCCGCCGGTCTGGCCGTTCGGGCCGGCGTCGAGCTCGGCCGCGCCGAGCCTGATCAGGCCGCTGCGCCCGCAGGCCGCCAGCGTCGAAGCGAGAAGCACCGCGACCGCGAGGCCGAGCGCGGGGCTTTTTTGCCGAAGTCCGGAGCGACCCAAGGGACAGAGGTGGGCTGTCATGAAAGGCTCCGTGTTAGTGGCGTGGAGCCCTGCAATTTATCATTTCCCGTGGTTGTGCTCCGAAACGGCGATCGTGTAGCCTGCCCTGGCCACTCTCCGCGCACCGCTCGTGTCGCGGCCACCCCGCTCCCAGCCAGACATGCTCCCACCCTCAGCTTCCCCTCCACCTCGCGGGCGTGACCCCGAATCCGGGGCGGTCCGTCCCATGGGCGTCCTCGTCGCCCTCGTGACGGCAGGCATCGTTTTCGGCGTCGGAATGTTGGTGCTGCCGCCGATCGAGCCCCCTCCCCCCCCCGTCATCGTCGAGCCACCGCCACCGCCACCTCCACCGCTTCCTGCGGCGCCGTCCCTCGCGCCGGAGCCGGCGGTGGTCGACGCCGAGGGCCCCTCGCCCGACGCCGAGCCCCCCTCGGCGGCCCCGGCGGAACCCGCGCGCGAGGAGCCACGCGAAGAACCAAAGGTCGAGCCGAGAACCCGGCCACGCCCCGAGCCCGCAGCGGACGCCGCGGCGTCCGGTTCGACGGTCGCAAAGCCGGCGGCGCCTCCGCCGAAAGACCGGTCCGCCGACAAGGAGGTCGCCCGAGATGCCTGGCGGAAGAACCTTCCGGACGTCTCGAGCGAGGCCGGCAAGGCCGCGATGCTCATCCCCATCAAGGGGTCGATCGACGGAGCCACCTACCACGTCACCGGCAAGCCGCGCAGCGTTCTCATCACGCTGCCGAAGGGCGAATCGATGATCACAATGCCCTTCTACGCCGTTCGCCACGACGGATTCCGGCAGCTCTGGATCAAGAAAGACGACCAGACCGGCACGTCCATCCGCGTCGTCCTCGCCGAGGCCAGCGACCCGCAGGTCGAGATCAAGGATGAGTTCGTGCGCGTCACCGTGCGCCGTCGCGCCCCTGCGCCCACGCCCCAGCCAGCGGCTTCCTCGACGGCCCCCGCGTCGGCGTCCGTCGACGCAGGCGCCGGACCCGGGCCTCGCGGCGACTGACGCCCAGGCAACGTTAGATCTTGTTCTTCCGTTGCGCGAGCCAGCCGTCGACGTCGGAGGCCTTGGATGTGTCCCCCGCCTGCGTGTACGCGTCGCGAGCGTCCTGGGCGAGGGTCCCGGCGCGGCGGCGGTCGCGGTCCGAGTCCCAGAGCGCGCGCGCGAGCGCGAACCGTGTCTCCCCCCGGCGCGCGGGCGCGGTTTCCTTCGCCTCGCGGATCTTCCAGGCGCGCTCGAGCGGTGCGAGCGCGTTCAGCGCGTCGCGTTCGGCGAGATAGCTCTCGCCGATGCCCGTGAGCACGTAAGCGAGGTTGCGGTGGTCGAGGCCGAGCTCGCGCTCCCAGATGATGCGCGCGCCCTCGAACGATTGTCTCGCCTCGCGGTAGCGACCGAGGGCGTTCAGGATCTCGCCGCGGTTGGACAGCTGCGTCGCGACGCCGGGGTGCTCGGCGCCCAGGGCGTGACTGAGGATCTCGATCGAACGATTGACGTGCGCGAGCGCCTCCTGTTCGCGCCCCATGTCCTCGAGCGTGATGGCGACGTTGCCCTCGGAGATGCCGACGTCGGGATGGTCCTGTCCCAGCGCCTTCTGCTTGAGGGCGAGCGCTTGTTCGTTGAAGCTCAGTGACGCGTCCTTGCGTCCTTGAAGCCCCTCGATGCTCGCCAGGTTGTTGAGCAGCCACGCGCGCTCGAGGTCGTGGCCGCCGAGGCGCCGCAAGACGGCCTCTGCCGTCTTGGCCCACCGGTTCGCCGCCGGGTAGTCGTTCTCGAGGTAGCCGAACACCCACACGAGGAAGGTCGCGACTTCGGCGCGCACGTCGTCGTGGCGGGAGGCGTCCGCCTGCCAGAACGCCTCCTCGAGCGCCTTCTGGCTGCCCGGGCCGTCCGCGATGTCGACGTGCTCCCGGCCCACGAGCGCCAGCGTCTCGGCCGTGAGGGGCTGATAGCCGAGCGCCCGGGCCTCGTTCGCGAGCGCGTCGGTCGCGCCGATGCCTTCGTGCCAGCTTCCCGCGTCGAAGCGCGCCTTGAGGTCGGCGAGCCTGCGTCGCAGATCGTCGACCCGCTTGCGCGTCGCGGGATCCTCGGGCGGCCGCACGACTGACCGCAGGAGCGGGACGTCGGCGCAGCGCTCGACGGTGCCCAGGCTGTTCGCCGCGCTCACGGCGTTCTCGACGACCTCCCCGCTCGCGGCGCTGTACACCTCTGTGAGCGCGCGCAAGCCGCCCAGCCGCTCTTGCAGGCAGGACATGCGCAGGTCGAGCACCTCCGAGGACTGGTCCCCGCGCACGTGCGTCGCCTCGCACGCCTCCCGATACATGCCGGCCCACCCCTGGGCATAAGTCCCGAGGATGCGCCTGACGCTCGCGTAGACGTCAGCGGCGTAGGTCTTCCCCGACGCGAGGAAGGCCCGATGAATCGCCGCCTGTCGCGGCGACTCGACGCCAGCGGGCATCAGCTCCCAGACGCCCACCAACCGATCGGCGCCGCTCGCGCACACCGACTGGTGGCTCGCGACGGTCTGTCGCACGCCGAGCCCGACGGCGATGGGCAGCAGCGCGGCCGCCAGCGTCATGGCGCGCCTGCGCCGCGCGACCGCGGGATCTTTTTCCAGCGCCTCGAGCAGCGCCTTCATCGACGGGAACCGTTCGTTGGCGTTCGGCCGCAGCCCGCGGAGCAGGATACGGCGCACCCAGAGAGGCACCCTCGTGCCGTCGGGTGCCTCCTTGACGTTGCCCTGCACGACGTTCGCCGTGAGGGCGAACATGCTGTTGCCGCCGAACGGCCGCTCGCGGTAGACCGCTTCGTAGAGCGCGACGCAAAAGCTGAACTGATCGGTGCGCGCGTCGGTCGCGGTCCCCAGGAACTGCTCGGGCGCCATGTAAGCGGGCGTGCCCATCATGGCGCCCGTGCGCGTCAGGTTCGTGTCGAACAGCCCGGAGTTCTGCTGCTCGTGCGTGTCGATCGTCTGGTCCGCTTCGTTGTTGTTGTTGATCACGAGGGTCGACATTCCGTCACCCTCGGCAGCGGCCGCCGCCTCGGCAATCGAGCGCACCGGCTGCATGACGGGTTGCGTACGCTCGGGTCTTTCGCCGACCTGACGCGCGAGCCCGAAGTCCATGACGCGGACCTGGCCGTCTCGTCCCACCATGACGTTGTCGGGCTTGAAGTCGCGGTGGACCAGGTCCTTGTCGTGCGCCGCCTGAAGGCCGCGCCCGGCTGCCAAGAACACCTTGATGATCTCCCGGAAGGACCGCTCCTGCGCCTGCAGCCAGTACGTGACGGTGTTCCCGTCGACGAACTCCATGGCGATGAAGACCTGGTCCTCGAACGTTCGGACGTCATAGACGACGACGACGTTCGGGTGGGACAGCCGGGCGATGGCCTGCGCCTCGCGCAACGTCCGCTGGCGGCCCTCCGCGAGCGACACGCCGTTGCCGGGTTTGACCCGGAGCAGCTTGACCGCGACCTTGCGGTCCAGCTCGTGGTCGTACGCCGCATAGACCTCCCCCATGCCGCCTCGCCCCACCAGGCCAAGCACCACGTACCGGCCGATGCTCGCGCCCCGGGGCAGAGCACCCGGTCCCGATTCGTATGGGGGGCCAGACGGCATGCCTTCGCGCCCACTCTATCGGTTGAAACCCCGAATTTCTAAGGGTTGGCGTCCAAAGCGGCCCCGCTCAGAACCGGAGACGGATGCGGGCACGGAGGGACACCTACAAATGAGGGCAGGTAGCCTGAACGCCCTTGTCAAACCCGCCAGACAGCGGATAATCGATTTTCGTACCCTCTCGCCCATCCGTGGAGGTCCCCGATGCGGTCGCAGTTCCTCGTCCCCGCCGCCATCGCAGTCGTCGGCGTGTGCTTCTGGTTCACGTCCGTCGCGCAGGCGCGACCACCAGCGGACAGCGCCAAGGGCGGCACGAAGAAGGCCGCCGAGCTTCACGCCGACGAGAAGTCGATGAAAAAGCAGCTGCAGTGGGAAGACAACGTCATGGGGCCCGACAGCAAGCGCGCCGAGTTGGCCAAGATCGCCCGCGCGCACGCCATCAACGAGAAGGCCGAGAAAGAGAAGGAGCGGCAGGCGGCGCTCGAGGCCACCGCGCCCGCGCTGAAGGTCGCGCCCGCGAACAAGAAGAACGAGAAGGCCGAGGTCGCGATTCCCTCGACCTCGGCGCCCGAGAAGAACGAGCGCGACGCGAACCGACCGCACGATATTTCGCCGAAGCTCGCGACGGAGGCCGCGCAAGTGCCGCCTCCGCCCTTGAAGCCGGCCGACGACAAGTTCATCGACAAGCTGCTGCACGAAGAAGACGCGCCCAGCAAAAAGCACGCCTCTGCGAGCGACCGCGAGCTCGACTCCCTGCTGTCGGGTGCCCAGGAGAAGCCGAAGTCCACTGACCGCAGGCGGGGCGACAGCGTCGACGATCTCATCAAGTCGGCGGACAAGGGACCGGCCATGCCCGCGCCGCGCGCGCAGTCGGGGGGACTGCCCGAGTGGGCCAAGCAGCCGGAGATCGCGTCGACGTCGACGTCGGCGACCGTCTCCACGAAAGCCTCCGCGCGGAACACCGGCGTCATTCAGGTCGTGCAAGGCGCGGTCGGCCCGGCGCCGGCGATCGTGCCGGCGCGCGCGGCGCCCGCCTCAGCCCGCGGCGGACGCAAGGCGGCGGCGTCCAAGCCGCCCGTGGCGTGGAGCGATCCCTTCGCGGACAAGAAAGCCGTAGCCTCTTCGCAGACGCCGAAGAAAGAGGCCGCCTCCCGTCCCGCGAGCTCGACGGAGAGCAGCTGGAACGATCCATTCGCCGACACCGGCGAGACGCGCAAGTCGGCGCGCCGGGCGGCGCCCACCGCCGCCCCGTCGAGCCCTCCCAAGCGCAGGGACAGCGACAAGAGCGAGCCGTCGACGCGCCCGTCTGGCGGTGGCGGCAACGATCGCTGGAAGGATCCCTTCACGAGGGCACCCACCGAATCGGCCCGCGCGCCGGCGGTGGCCATGCGCGACCTCGGCCCCCGCGAGAGCTCGAAGTGGGAGATCGCCCGCCGAGGGCCCGCGACCTCGCACGCGCCGGCGCCCGAACGGCACGCCACCAGCTGGGCCGTTATCAAGAAGCGCGCGCGCTGAACGGGGCTTCGGTTCGCGATGGCGCGGACCCGTACCTCGCCTCGCCGCAGTGTGTGCCACGCACGCTTTATTTCTGGAGCACCGTTTATTACGACGGCACCTAAAGATATAACTACCTGTTATCAATATATTTTATCGGGAGCTCATCGAGCCTGCGGCGGCTTATGTGATATAGCATACAAATTAAATTTATAACGTATCTCAGGTTACTAGCAAAACATCCGAAGTAAGTCTGTGATGCGACGCGCGCACCCAATGACTCTCCTGGCCGTCCTGGCGACCAGCACGACGGCGTTCGCGCAAGAATCGAGCGTCTCGACCGCCGAGGCGCCGCGCTCGACGGTGCCGGTCGCGGCGCGCCCTCTGCCTTGGATGGGCCTAATGGCCGATGCGGGGCTGCCTGACGGCATGCAGGGCTCGCTGGTGCTTCGTCCCGCCAAGTGGTTCCGCACGAGCTTGGGCGGCGGTTACAACATGATCAGCAAGGGTGTGCGCGCGGGCGCGACGCTCGTTCCGTGGGGCCGCGGCCCGTCCGGGACGCTCGAGGTCGGGCGCTACTTCGACGGCGACGCCAACGCGGCGGCGCGTTCGTTCCTCGGCGCCGGCTTTCAGGGCGCGCCGGTCCTTCAGCGCATTGGATACGACTACGTCAACGCGCACCTCGGCCTCGACTTCGG
>DASZFV010000230.1:0-6790 GCA_035939455.1 Polyangia bacterium | reverse complement strand
GTGCGCGTCTCGTCGTCCCAGGCGACCTCGACCCGCCGTATGGGATCGAGGTCGAGCGTCTTCGGGCACTCGCGCGTGTGGATGACGACGCCGTGCCCGCGGCTCACGAAGCCGACGATCGAGTCACCGGCCACGGGGCTGCAGCACTTCGCGAACTTCACGAGGATGTCCGACTCGCCTTGCACGCGGATGCCGGCGATCGAGCGCTTCGCGGGCGCACGCCTCGCCGTCGCGGGCGCCGTCTCGGGGGCCGGGTTCGCGGGCGCGGCGCCCTCCCCGTCCGGCTGATGCTGGCGATCGAAGAGGACGGCGTCCGCGGCATGCTCGGGGCTGACGCGGCCGTACCCCACGGCTACGAGCAGATCCTCGGCGTTGCCGACGCGCAGGCGCTCCGCCGCCGCCTCGAGGAGGCCGTCGCGCTCGGCGCTCGCGAGCGCGGCGCTCCGCTTGCGCAGCTCGCGGCTCAGGAGATCGCGCCCGAGGTGGGCCGACCGCTCCCGCTGTTCTTGTCGTATGTAGTGCCGGATCTTCGTCTTCGCGCGGCTCGTGACGACGAACTTCATCCAGTCCTTGGACGGCTTCTGGTTCGGCGACGCGAGGATGTCGACGGTGTCGCCGTTGCGGAGCGCGTAGCGCAGCGGCACGATGAGGCCGTTGACGCGCGCGCCGGAGCAGTGCTCGCCGAGCTGCGAGTGGATGGCGAACGCCAGGTCGATAGGGGTCGAGCCCTTGGGCAGCGCCTTGACGTCGCCCTTGGGCGTAAAGACGAAGACCTCGTCCTGGAAGAGATCGATCTTCACGGTCTCGATGAACTCGGTTGGGTCCTTGAGATCGCGCTGCCACTCCATGAGCTGGCGCAGCCACGCGAAGGCCTTGCCGTCTTCCTGAACGAGCGCCTTCTGCGGTCCACCTTCTTTGTACTTCCAGTGGGCCGCGATGCCCTGCTCGGCGATGCGGTGCATCTCCTGCGTGCGGATCTGCACTTCCATGCGTTCGGCGCGCGGACCGATCACCGTCGTGTGGAGCGACTGGTAGAGGTTGGGCTTGGGCAGCGCGATGAAGTCCTTGAAGCGGCCCGGCACGGGTGTCCAGTTCGAGTGCACGACGCCCAGGACGGCGTAGCAGTCGCGCACCGACTCCGTGAGCGCGCGGAAGGCGATGACGTCGAAGATCTGCTCGAGGTCGCGCCCCGTCTTCTTCATCTTCTGCTGGATCGACCACAGGTGCTTGGCGCGCCCCGAGATCTGGGCCCTGATGTCGTTCTCTGCGAGAGCCTTGCGCAGCCTCTCGCAGACCTCCTCGATGTAGCCGTCCCGCGTGTCGGACGTCTCGGCCATGCGCGCCGTGAGGTGCTGGAACTCCTCGGGCTCGAGGTAGCGAAAGGCCAGGTCCTCGAGCTCGACCTTCATCCACTGGATGCCGAGGCGGTTGGCGAGCGGCGCGTAGATCTCGCGGGTCTCGCGCGCGATGCGCTCCTGCTTTTCGCGCGGCATGTGCTGCAGCGTCCGCATGTTGTCGACGCGGTCGGCGAGCTTGATGAGGATGACGCGGATGTCGCGTGCCATCGCGAGCAGCATCTTGCGGAAGTTCTCGGCCTGCCGCTCCTCGCGCGTCGTCCACGGGATCTGGCCGAGCTTGGTGACGCCATCGACGAGGAACTGGATCTCTGTGCCGAACAAGCGGCCGATGTCCTCGGCCGTCGCGCTCGTGTCCTCGACGCAGTCATGGAGCAGGCCGGCGCACACCGATGCGACGTCGAGGCGCAGGTCGGTGATTGTGCGCGCGACGCCCAGCGGGTGGACAACGTACGGCTCACCCGAGCGGCGGCGCTGGCCGGCGTGCCGCTCGGCCGCGAACTCGTAGCAACGCTGGACGAGCTCGACGTCCGCGGCGGGATCGTAGAGCGAGAGCGACTTGCAGATGTCCTGTATGGGATGAGCGGGGGCGGCGGCGAGGGCGTCCGGGGCGCTCACGCGGAGCCGCCTCCGCCGCCGTCTCTCTCCCGCGCTTCGCTGAGCAGCATTTGCCCGTAGTGCCCGCGACGTCCGCGCGCGCAGCGGGCGGCGACGTAGATCGAGGACAGCTCCTTGAGCGCCGTCTCCAGGTTGTCGTTGACGACGAGGTAGTCGTACTGCGCGAAGTGCTCGAGCTCCTTGGTCGCCATGTCGAGGCGGCGGCTGATGGCCTCGGGCGAATCGGTGGCGCGCCGCCGCAGGCGGCGCTCGAGCTCGGCCATCGACGGGGGCAGGATGAACACGAGGACGCTCTCTTCGGGCCACTGCTTGCGGAGCTGGGCACCTCCCTGCCAATCGATGTCGAAGAGGTAGTCCTTGCCCTCGTCGAGCGCGCGGTTGACGGTGTGCACCGCGGTCCCGTAGCGCCCGCCGTGCACGACGGCCCACTCGGCGAACTCGCCCCGCTGGATCATCCGCGAGAACTCGTCCTCGGTGACAAACTTATAGTCGACGCCGTCGCGTTCGCCGGCGCGCGTCGCGCGCGTCGTGTAGGACACCGAGAACTCGAGGCGCTCCCTCTGCGCGAGGAGATGCGCGAGCGTGGTCTTCCCCGCGCCCGAGGGCGACGAGACCACCATGAGGATGCCCCGTCGTGCCGCCGCTTCCGAGTCCGCCATGACCATGAAATGTACCATTCTCGGGCGCCGTTGTCGGGCGCGCCCGGGTGGTTCCCCGTCGGAGAGGCGGCGCTCACTCGACGTTCTGCGCCTGCTCGCGCAGCTTCTCGAGCTCGGCCTTGCCGTCGATGACGAGGCCCGAGACGCGCGCGTCCTGCGCCTTCGACCCGATCGTGTTGAGCTCGCGACCGACCTCTTGTACGAAGAAGTCGAGCTTGCGTCCCACGGCGCCCGGCGCGCGCAGGAGCTCGCCCAGGTGCTCGAGGTGCGTCGCGAGGCGCACGAGCTCCTCGCTGACGTCGAGACGCTCGGCCATGAGCGCCGCCTCCTGCGCGACGCGCGCCGGCTCGAAGCCCGGCTGGCCGCGGAGCGCCGCCAGACGCTCCTCGAGCTTTCGCGCGAAGCGTTCCGGCAACCCCGCCGTGACCGCCCGAATCTCCGCGACGAGCCCGCCCAATCGTTCGACGCGCCCGCGGATATCCTCGGCGAGCGCCGCGCCCTCGCGGCGGCGCGTCGCCACGAGCTCGCCGAGCGCCCTCTCGACGCCGGGCCGCAACGCCTCCCAGAGCGCCTCGCCCTCGAGCCCGCCACCGTCGCTCGCCGACATGAACGCCGCGATGGCCGCGAGGCCCACGGGCTCCACGATGCCGAGATCGGCGCGCAGCCTCTCGAGGGCGGCGTTCACCTGGCGCGCGCGCGCCTCGTCGATGCCTGCGCGCGCGGGCTGCGCCTCCTCGCGGATGTGGACCGTGACCGACCCGCGCTCGACGGCGGCGCGCACGGCGCGCCCGATCTCGGCCTCGCAGAACGCGTCGGGTTGCAGCGCCCGCACCTTCAAGTCGAGTCCGCGGTGATTCACCGAGCGGATCTCGACGCGCAACCGTCCTCGAGCGCTACCAGCGTCGAAGTCGACGAGCGCGCGGCCAAACCCCGTCATGCTGAGCACGGGTCTCTTCTATCGCGAAGCGCGCCTCCTAAGGGGCGACTAAAGGGACGTGCGGAGCGAGCGAGCTCCCCGGTCTCGAGAGGCGCGCCAGCGAGGCGAAGCGCTTGATGACCTCCGCGAGCGACCCGTCCTCGAGCTCGACCCGCTTGGTCGCGGCCATCGTAATGGGCGGATCGTCGAGTACGGGCTCGGGCGACGCGGAGAGCGAGCGGACAGCCACGACCGAGCCGAGGGCCACCATCGATGCGATCAGAGCGTTGCGGATGTTTCCCGACATAAAACGACAATACCCTACATCAGGCTCTATGTGAAATTCTTAGGGTATCGGGAGGCCCGCCAGGCCTGCGCCGTAGCCTGATTTCAGCTCGGTTCGAGCGAGGCTCACGGTTGGGAGGCCACCCTCTCCCTTTCCGTTTCCTGTCAACCACTCGCAGCCCGGCCCCAGGTTCAGACTGTGGATCGCCTTGGCGCCCCCGCCGGTGAGAACCGTCATGACGACAGGGTTCGTCCTGCCCGCCGGGAGCAGCGCCACGGGCGCGAGGTCGCCCGTAGCCTCGATGTGGTGGAGCCCCCGGGTCTTGTTCCCTTGGATATCGAAAAAGAAGGAGCGCTGGAAGCCTCCAACGGCCACGCCGATGGCGACGCGGCGCACGTCACCCTCGACGCGCGCGGTGGGGCCGTGGGTCATGGTCGCGAGCGTGAGCTCGTGAAGCGTCACGTCGCGGAGGGCGACGTCACCCGGGCGCTCACCTCGTACGAGCTTCTCGGCCGTCACGTAGGCGATCCGACTATGCTCGCTCGACACGGCGAGCGCGACGACATGGCCTCCCTCGGTGGTGACCTGGCGGTACCGCTGCGTGCCCGGCGCGTAGGCCCACACCTCCTGGTGCGGGTTCAGGATGAAGACGCCGGGGCCGTCGGGCACGCGCAGCGGCGGGCGCACACGCGCGACGAAGAGGAGGCTCGCTTCCAGGCCCTCGCCCCACCTCGAGGCGGATTCCGCCATGGCGCGCTCGATCTCTTTCCACTCTGGGCGCGCCTTGAGCGCGCCCAGATCGGTGGCGTCGAGGATCTCACGCGCCCATGGCACGTACGCGCGGTCCAGCAGCCCGACGACCTCGGCCGTCGCCTCGGCGAAGCGCTCCTGCCGAACAAACGAGCACGCGACGTTGAGCTTGGGCGCGAGGAACTCGGGGTCGGCGGCCAGAGCGGCGCGGTACCTGGCGCGCGCCTCCTCCCACTTGCCCTGCCGATACGGAGCCTTGCCGTCGGCGTTGAGCTCGAGGGCCCTAGGGGCGGGAAGGCGGAACGGATCGAGCGAGCCGGGGCCAGGCGCGGGCCCGCCGTTCCCGCAGCGATCGTCGGCCTTGGCGTGTGGCTTGGCGCGCGCGGCGGCCCCTGCCCCGCTCGCGAGCGCGACCGCGATGAGGGCGGCGCGCCGCGCGGCGCGGGGAACGGTCACGGGTCGAGCCACACGCGCCGCAGGTCGAGGCGATCGCCGACCGCCGCCAGGCCGTGCACGCGCGTCGACACGAGGGCCGGGACGTCGGTTCGGTAGAGGAAGATCACGGCCTGCTCGTCGGCCACGACGCGCGCGATCTGGGCGAGCAGCGGCCGCCGCCCCGCCTCTCCCGCCGCGACGCGCAGCGCGGCCCAGAGCGGCTCGAGCGCGCTCGACTGGTAGCCGCCGTAGTTGAAGATTCCGTTCGCGGCGTAGAGCGCTGACGGATCCTCGTCGGGAAGCTCCTCCCACACCATGGGCGCGAGGTCGAACTCGCCACGCTGCAGGCGCGCCTGGACGGTGGCGGCATCGGTGGCGACGACGTCGACGAGCAAACCGGCCTTGCGCATCTCGAGGACGAAGGCGTGCGCCTCAACGGGCAGCGTGCGGCTGCCGGCGACCTCGAGCATCGTGAGGCGGATGGGCCGACCGCCGCGATCGCGGACGCCGTCAGCATTGGTGTCGCGATATCCCGCCGCATCGAGCAGCTTGATGGCGCGCGCGCGATCGAAGGCGGGCGGCGGCATCGGGCCACCGAAGACCGGTCCGCCGATGGGGCGCACGAGATCCTTGTGCAGCTCTTGCGCGAAGCGGTCGCGATCCCACAGGAGCGCCATGGCGCGCCGCACGCGCGCGTCGCCGAGCGGCTCGTGGCGGTGATTGACGACGAGGAACGACGTCCGCTGCGGCGTGAGCCGGTAGAGCTCCGTCATGCCGTGCAGCGTCGCGGGCTCGACCTGGTCGGGATACTGGACGTCGAGCACGTGGGGCAGGATCTCGAGCTCGCCACGGCGCGTGCGGTTGAGCGCGTGCACGCCGTCGGCGTCGAGGTCGAAGATGATCTCGTCGACGCCCACGGGCGGCTCGGGTCCCCAGGCGTCGGGCGCGCGCTGGAGGCGGATGCGCTTTCCTCGCTCCCACCCGGCGAAACGGAACGGACCCGTGCCCACGGGTTGCTTGGCGATGGGCGACGATTCCGGGCGCACGTCCCGCACGAGGTGATCGGGTAGGATCGGCACGTCGCAGAGCGCCCGCAACGCGAGATCCGAGGGACGCTTGAGGACGAGCCGGATCGTGCGCTCGGAGACGAGCTCGACCGAGTCGACGTCCGCGAGCTCGGCGCTGAGGATCGAGGCCTCCGTCCAGCCGCCCCTGCTCTTGCGCAACAACGGCTCGAGCGTGGCCTGTGCGTCGAGCACGCCGAACGCGTGATGGTCATGCCAGCGGACACCGGAGCGCATGCGGAGCGCGATACGCATGCCGTCGTCCGAGACGTCCCAGCTCTCGGCGAGCAGCGGGCGATAGGCGCCGCCCGCGCAATCGATGAGCGTTTGGTAAACGAGCCCGTCGGTCACGGTGCGGACGGCGCCGTCCACCGCCGCGAGGGGGTGCAGGTTCGAGGGCTCGGTGTCGAGGTGGACGTGCAACGTTCCTGCGGGCGGGTGCGGAGGCGCCGGGACAGCGGTCGGCTCCGGCAGCGTGCCGGCGGGCGGCGGCTCGGGGCGCGGCGGCGTCAGATCGGGCTTGGCAGCACCGCGTGCTCCTTCGTCCTTCGCCGGACGCTTCGCCGCGCGACAACCAGATGCCAGCGCACACAGCCAAATCGCCGCCGCGAGGCCCGCGCGCCGTCGCGCGAGGCGCCACGAGGCTTGCCCGCCCAAAACCCCCGTGTTATTCAGGGCGAACCGCATCGAGCGGGAGAAGAGGTCTG
>DASZFV010000229.1:0-8901 GCA_035939455.1 Polyangia bacterium | reverse complement strand
GCGAGCTGCGTGTGCGCTCGACGCAGATGTTCTCGGGCTACCACGGCGACGACGCCGCGACAGCGGCCAGCTTCGACGATGCGGGGCGCTTCCGCACGGGCGACACGGGCGTCCGCGACGCGGCGGGCGTCATCCGGCTGCTCGGCCGCACCTCCGTCGATATCATCAAGAGCGGTGGCTACAAGATCTCGGCGCTCGAGATCGAGGCGGCGCTCGGCGACCACCCGGCCATCGCCGAGATCGCTGTCGTGGGCGAGGCGGACGAGACTTGGGGCGAACGCGTCACGGCCTGCGTCGTCGCGCGCGACGGCGCGACGCTCACCCTGGACGCGCTCATGGCTTTCGCGCGGGAGCGGCTGGCTGTCTACAAGGTGCCGCGCGCGCTCAAGCTATTACCGGCCCTGCCCCGCAACGCCATGGGCAAGGTCCAAAAGAAGCAGCTGCTCGCGCCCGAGGCCCCGAGCTCTCGATGATCTTCCTCCGTTACTCGAACCGCACCGAGGAGCTACTCGGCGCGCTCGCGGACGACGTCAGGCGAGCGCGCGCCGCGGGCCACGGCCTCTACGAGCCTCTACCACTGGTCGTGCCGAATCCGCAGATCGAGACCTACGTGAAGCTCGGCGTCGCCCGCGAGAACGGCGTTGCCGCGCACCTCGACACGAGGTACCTGCGTGGACACCTCGCGTCGATCGTGGCCGCGAGCGCCCCCGATGTCGTGCTCGTCGACCGCGCCGTGCTCGAGGGCGAGCTGCTCGCCCTCTTCCACGACGAACGTCGGCTCGCACCCGACGACCTCTCGCCCGCGCGCGCCTACCTCGCGGCGGGCGGCGACGCGCGCGACGCGCTCGACCTGCGCCGCGCCCAGCTCGCTGCCGAGCTCGGCACGCTCTTCGACGAGTACACCTTCGCGCGCCCCGAGCTGCTGCGCGCCTGGCGCGCGGGGCGCTCGATCGACGGCGCAGGCGCGCCCGACGACGAGAAACGCCCGACGGAACGCTGGCAGCGTGCGGCTTGGCTCGCGCTTCACGGACGCGGCGGCGCCTTCGAGGCGCGCGGGCGCGCCGAAGGGCGTCGCTACCTCGATTTGCCGAGCTTCTTCGCTGACGCCCGCGCGCTCACCGTGCCGGGCGCGACCTACGTCTTCGGCATTTCCTACGTCGCGCGCCTGTACCGCGGCATCCTCGCGGCCCTCGGGGGCGCGGGCGACGTCTTCATCTACGCCCTGAACCCGTGCCGCGAGTTCTGGGAGGATCTCGACGACGGTCGCGCGCGGCGCGCTCGCGCCGCCGACCGCGCCCGCTTCCCGCGCCGGCGCGGCGGAGAGCAGCTCTCCCTCCTCCCAGTGAGCGAGCGAAGCCCAGCTTTGCTGGGCGGAGCGAGGGGGGACCCGGGGTCCGCGAGCGGAAGCGAGCCAGACCGCCCTGAGATGAACGAGACGCCGGCGCTCGCGCTCTGGGGACGCCCCGGACGCGAGAGCATCAAGTTGCTCAACGAGCTCGTCGACTGCGACTTCTCGCCGCGGTTCGCGGAGCCACTCGCCCACGGCGCGACGACGACGCTGCTCGTTCAGCTCCAGCACGACATTCTCGACCGTGCCCCGGCGCGCTTGGGCCAGGCGCGGCTCGCGCTCGCCGACGACAGCATCACGGTGCTCCCCTGCCCCAATCCGCGCCGCGAGCTCGAGACGATCGGCGCCGAGATCTGGAAGCTCGTGCGCGAGTCGCCGCGGGCCGGGCTGCGCTTCACGGACGTCGCCGTTGTCGTGCCGCCGGCCGCCGCCGAGACGTACCTGCCGCTCGCGGCCGCCGTGCTGCGCGAGGCCTCCGACCTGCCGCACACGATCATCGACGCCCCCTCGGCGACCGAGAGCCGCGTCCTCGAGGCCGTGGGGCTGCTGCTGGCCCTGCCGCTCGGGCCGCTCGGGCGGCAGGATCTCCTGCGCCTCGTTATGCACCCCATCGTCGCGGCGCGCTTTCCCGACGCCGACCCGCGCGACTGGCTCGCCCTCGCCGAGGAGCTCGACATCGTGCACGGCGCGGACCGCCGGGATCACGCCGGCACGTACGTCGACGGCGATCGGTTCAACTGGGACCAGGGTCTGCGGCGCCTCGCGCTCGGCGCGTTCCTCGCGGGCAGGCGCAGCGGGGAGGAGCGCGCCTTCGTGCAGGAAGGCGAGCGCTACCTGCCCGAAGAGCTGCCGCCCGAGCTGCAGGCGAGCGCGCAGGGGTTCGGTCTGCTCGCGCGCGCGCTCATCGGGTTCGCGACGCGCGCGCGCGCCGCCACGCAGACGGTCGCGGCGTGGATGGGCGAGCTGCGCCGCGAGATCGCCACGACGCTCGTGGCGTCCGCGCCCGACGACGAGGCCGCGCTCGCGCGCGTGTTCGCCGAGCTGCAGCGGCTCGAGACCGTGGCGCCCGGCGGTCTGCGTGTCGGCTACCGCATCGCGCACGAGCTCGTGCGCCATGCGCTCGGTGCGCTTCCGCCGCGGGCCGGCCGCTACCTCACGCAGGGCGTGACCGTGTCGACGTTCCTACCCATGCGCGCCGTGCCCTTCGCGGCGGTCTTCATGGCCGGCATGGGCGAGGCGCGCTTCCCGGCTCCCGAGCGCTCCCGCGAGCTCGACCTGCGCGGCAAGCAGCACCGTCTCCCGGGCGACGTCTCGCCGCGGGAGCAAGACCAGTACATGTTCCTCGAGACGCTGCTGTGCGCGCGCGAGCGGCTCTACGTCTCGTACGTCGACCGCGACGAGGTCTCGGGCGAGCGCCTCGGCCCCTCGTCGACCGTGCTCGAGCTCGTCGGCATGCTCGAGGCGGGCTACCTGCGCGACGGCGGCGCCGCCGCCCTCACGCGCGCCCCGCCGCCCCTTCGCCGCCATGAGGACGAGGCAGCCTGCGTCGTCATCCCCGCGGTGGCGCGCGAGCGGCGCGCCGCGCGGCTGGGGCGGGCCATGCAGGAGGCCGCGGGCGGACGGGTGCTACCGGAGTGGCTCGCGCTGCGGCCCGCGCTCGCCGCCGAAGCCCTCGACGCCCTCGGCCCCGCCGTGACGTGGGCCGCTCCGCGCCGGGTCGACACGGCAGAGGCGACGCGTGCGCTTCGAGCGCTCACGTTCCGGCAGCTCCAGCGGTTCCTCCAATGTCCGCTCCAGGGCTCGGCCCTCGCGCTCCTGCCCGTGGGGACCGCCGACGAAGAGGCCGCCGCGACAGCGGCGTACCGCGATCACGAGGACTTCGACCTCGCGTGGTCGGGTGCCCTTCCCGCGCTGCGCGACACGCTCGCGCGCGCGTTCGAGGCCGCGCCCGGGATCGCGCCCGACGACGCGCTCGCCCGCGCCTACGACGAGACGACCGCGTCGGCCGCGCTCGACGGCACGCTGCCTCACGGGCTCTTCGGTGCCGCGACGCGCCGCTTGCACCTCGAATGCCTGCGCGCCTGGCGCCAGACGCTCATAGAGCTCGGCGAGCTGGATGGTCCGCCCGCGCGCGCCTTCATCGGTCACGCGCCGGAGCTCAGCGTCGGCGTCCTCGTGCGTCCGGCGCCCCGTCTGCTGACGGAGCTGCCCGTCGGCGCCGGTCCCGCGCGGCTCGAGGTCGAGTTCCACGGCGAGACGAACCTGCTCGCGACGCTGGGCGGCTCGCCCGCGCTGCTCCTGGCATCTTCTTCATCGACCCCGGGGAACGGCAACGGCCGCGATCGACTCTCGGCGTTCATCGATCAGTTGGCGCTCGCCGCGAGCGATCCAGAGGGAGCGCCACGGCGCCGGGGCATCGTGCTTCGGCCGGGACAGTCCAAGCCAGAAACCTTTTGGCTGCGCGCCCTCGGGCGCGACGCGGCACGCCTTTTTCTCGCGCGACTGGCGACGGAGTTGCTGGGCGCCGTGCACCCCTACTTCTTTCCGTGCGAGGCCGTCCTCGGGTGGCGCAAGAAGAAGGAGCCCCGCCCCGAGCTCACGAGCTACATCCACACGTTGCGCGACTCCGACTGGAAGACCTACTTCACTTCGGACTGGGGACCGGTACCACACGCGAGCACGTATCCTCTTCCGGCCGAAGACGAGGCGATGCGCCTCCTCGAAGCACGCTTTGGTCTCTACTTCGCGACGATCGAAGAAGACGTCACGCCTCCGCGCGGAGGCCCCTCGCCCAAAACGGCGTTTTCGGCCGCGCGCTCGGGAGCGCGGGCCTGATGGCAGACGGCGGGCCCGCGGTGACGTCGTACGCCTTCCCCGAGGCGCTGCGCGCGCTGCCTCGCGACGCCTCCGCCGTCGTCGAGGCCTCGGCCGGCACGGGGAAGACCTTCCTCCTCGAGCATGTCGTCGCCGATCGCATCATCCGAGGCGAGGCTCGGCTCGAAGAGATCCTCGTCGTCACCTTCACGGAGAAGGCGATCTTCGAGCTCGTGTGGCGGCTGCGCGCGCTCCTCGACCGCCTGCTCGCGCACGACGCGCCCGCGCCGCCGGGCACCGACCCCGAGTCCACCTGGGTGCTCGATGGCGTGGTTCGCGCGCGCCTGCTCGACGCGCAGCGCGCCTTCGATCGCGCGACGATCACGACGATCCACGGCTTCTGCCAGCGCGTCTTGACCGAGGACGCCTTCGCGGGCCGGCGACTGCTCGCGCAGGAGCAGATCGACGGAAAGCGCGCGTTCTCCGAGGCCTTCAAGGAGACGCTGCGGACGACCTTGGCGACGGACGAACGGCTCGACCGCTACCTCGGGGCCTGGCTCGACTCGGGCAAGAGCACCGAAGCCCTCGAGCGCACGCTCGGCCAGGCCTACGCGCAGCAGCGCCCCTGGGGCATGTCCTATGACGAAGAGTGCCTGCGCGCGGCGACGCGAGACCTCGCGGCGCTGCCGTTCGGCGAGTGCTTTGCCGACGTCGAGAAGGTCGTGGGCGACCGAACGAAGAGCAAGACGATCATCTCGCGTGTCGAAGCCGTGCGCGAGATCGTCGCTGCCCCCCGAGCGGCCGAGGATCTGCCGGGGCTGCTGCGCGCGCTCGACGAGCTGTTCGACAGAAAGCGCTACGCGAAGTTCGACGTCTTCTCTTACGTCGAGAAGAACCTGCCCGCGCCGCCTGCGGGCGGTCCCGCCGCCCGTTTGAAGCAGTCTTACTTGGCCTTCGCCGACGCGGCCGTCCCGCTCGAGCTCGCGGTCGCGCAGCTCTTCCTGCCCTTCGTGCGCGACACGCTCACCGCACGAAAATCGGCGGCGGGACGCTACGACTTCGACGACATGTTGCGGCTCGTCGCACATGGGCTGCGCGGCCCGGGCGGCGCCGGTCTCGTCGAGACGCTGCGCCGGCGCTTCCGACTCGCTGTCATCGACGAGTTCCAAGACACCGACGACGTGCAGTGGGAGATCTTCCGCACGATCTTCCACGAGAGCGGCGGGCGCAACCCACTCGTCGTCATCGGCGATCCAAAGCAGTCGATCTACGGCTTCCGGGGCGCGGACGTCGCGACCTACCGAGAGGCACGGCGGGTCATCGCGGGCGGCCCCACGGCCACCCTCACGCTCGACCGCAACTTTCGTTCGACGCCCGCCCTCGTCGCGGCCATGAACGCAATCTTCGACGACGACGCGGTCGACCCGTTCTTCGAGGAGCGGGGTCTCTTTCAGGATGCGCTCCCAGGTCGCCCGCCCGAGGCGCGCGCGCCGGCGCCGATCAAGCTCCTCGCCGTGCGCCCCGCCGAAGGCGCCGACGTGTCGCAGCTGCGCCTGCGCCACCTGCGCCGCGCGCTCACGCACGCCATCGCCGACGAGATCGAGACGCTGCGCACCGGTCCGACGCGGGCGCCCCTCCGCGAAGTCTTCGTGCTGACGCGGACCAACGCCGAGGCCCAGCAGATCGCGCGGACGCTGCGAGACCGCGGGCTGCCGCACGTCCTTTACAACCAGGAAGGTCTATACAGGACCGAGGAGGCGCGCCAGCTCCGCGATCTCCTGGCGGCCATCGACGATCCGCGCGATCCCGCGCGCCGGCTGCTCGCGGCGTTGACGCCCTTCTTCGGCTTGACCCTCGCGGATCTGCCGGCCCTCGCCGCCGATCCGAAGAGCCACCCGCTCGAGGAGCGCCTCGCGACGTGGCGCGCGCTCGCCGACGCCCGCAACTGGTCCGTCCTCTTCGAACGCATCGTCTCCGAGAGCGGCTTCGTCGAACGCGAGCTGCTCACGGGCGGGAGCGCGCGGCGCCTCACGAACACGCTGCACCTCTGCGATGTCCTGGGCGCCCGCGCGGCGCGCGAGCCCATCTCGCTCGGCGAGCTCGTCCGTTACCTGACCGCCCTCACCGAGGGGATCATTGTGCCCGACGCCGAGGAGGGCAACGTGCAACGCCTCGAGGGCGAGCGTGACGCCGTGCAGATCATGTCGATCCATAAGTCGAAGGGGCTCGAGGCGGACCATGTCTTCCTCTACGGTGCCTTCACGCCGTGGCGCGGCTCTGCCGTCCGGCTGTTCGAACGGGACGGCAAGCGGTGGCTCTTCGCGGGCCGGCCCCGGCGCAGCGACCTGGACAAGGCGCTCGAACGGGAGACGGAGGGCGACGATCAGCGCCTGCTCTACGTGGCGCTCACGCGCGCGCGGCGACGACTCTACCTGCCCTATGCCGGCGATCCGGCCGTCGAAGAATCGGCGCCATTCGAGGATTTTTGGCGCGTCAACGGCGCCTATCGGCACGTTCATCGCCGCCTGCGGGCGCTCTCGCGCGACGCAGAGGCGGAGGCACACTTCGAATCGAGGCCGATCGACTGCCCGACTCCGCCCGACGACACTCCCGTCCGCATCGCCGCGGCCGTGCGAGCCTGGCGGCCCGCACCCGCCGATCTCGCGCTCGACTTCCCGGCGGCCGCGCTGGCCGAGACGCGCCGAAGGCACGTCGGCATCGTGCTGACGTCGTACACGCGCATCAAGCAGGCTCACGGCGGTTACCAGCCGCCTACCGAGGTCCTCGACGAGCAACCCGCGCTCATGCCCGAGCCGCCGCCCGATCCCGGCCGCCTGCCAGGGGGCGCGCTCTCCGGCATCTTCTTGCACGCGGCGCTCGAGGAGGTGCCGCTCACCAGCCTCGCGGACGCGCCTCCCGCGGCGGACTGGGCCGCGCTCCCCGAAATCCGCGCGCTCTTCGACGCGGCCTTCCGTCGCACCGATCGCGATCCCGAGCACCGCGCCGACGCCGAGCGCATCGTCCACGCCGCGCTCACGACGCCGCTCGCGCTGCCGGGCGGCGCGGCGCTCGCGGGCGTGGCGCTCGCGGCGCGCGTCGCGCGCGAGGTCGAGTTCTTGTTCCCTTTCCCGGCTGCGGCGGGAGGCGCCGACGCCGGGTTCGTCAAGGGCTACATCGACTTCATCTTCGAGCACGAGGGCCGCGCGTTCTTCGGCGATTGGAAAAGCGACCTGCTGCCCGACTTTTCGCCCGTCGCCGTGGCCGCGCACGTGGCAGCCAATTACGAGCTGCAGCGCCGGCTCTACGCGCTCGCGCTCGTGAAGATGCTCGGCGTCGTCGACGAGGCCGACTACGAGGCGCGCTTCGGCGGCATGGTCTACGTGTTCCTGCGCGCGCTCCCGGAGGGCCTCGAGATCGGCCGCCCGAGTTGGGCCGAGCTCCGGGGATGGGAGCGCGAGCTCGCCGCCGAGCTCGCGCGCGACCGGGAGGGGGCGTGAGCGTGCGGCGCCTGCCGCTCGTGCCCGGCGGGCTGCCGCTCGACCTCGTGGCCGCGGCGCGCGAGGCCGACATCGCCGAGGAGACGCTGCACGTCGTCGACGAGGCTGTGTCGTGGGCGCCCGCGCTCGCGGCGCCCGACAAGCGCGCCTTCGCGCTCCTCGTGCTTGCGCTCGAGGAGGCGCGGGCCGCCGGGAGCACGCGGCTGCCGCTCGCGCGCCTGCCCGAAGCGCTCGCGCGGCTCGGCGGCCCCGAGCCGCACCGCCGCGACGCCATGCGCCTCGCGGCCCAGCTCCCGTCGCCGCCCGCGCTCGCGCCGCTCTTCGGCCGGCCGGGCGACTACAAGCCCTTCATTCTGGACGACGGCTGCCTGTACGCGCACCGGGACTGGCGCCTCGAGGAGCGCCTCGCGCGCGTGCTCGCCGCGCGCCTCTCCGGTCCGCCGCTCGCCGTCGAGCCGGGCACCGTCGAGAATGCGCTGGCGGCCGCGGCGCTCCCCGACCGCCCCTTGACGCCAGAGCAACTCGCCGCCGTGCGAGCCGCGCTCACGCGGCCGCTCACGCTCGTGACGGGCGGTCCCGGAACGGGAAAGACGGCGCTGCTCGCTGCGATCGTGCGCGCGCTCCGCCACGGCGTCGCCGGTCTCGCCGCTGACGAGATCGCGCTCGCGGCGCCAACGGGACGCGCCGCCAACCGCATCGCCGAGTCGCTCGCGACGCTCGGCGCCGAGGCGTCCGAGCCGCGCACGCTGCACCGACTGCTCGGCTTCCGCGGGGGCCGCGCCGCCGCGCGCGCCGGAGAGTACCGTCACCACGAGAATTACCCGCTCCCCCATCGCGCCGTGCTCGTCGACGAGGCGTCGATGATCGACCTCGGGCTCATGGAGCGCCTCTCGCGCGCCCTGCGCCCCGACGCGCGGCTCGTGCTGCTGGGCGACGCCGACCAGCTGCCCTCGGTCGACGCGGGCGCCGTCTTTCGCGAGCTCGCCCCGCGCGCCGTGCGCCTGACGCGCAGCCACCGTCAGGATCCGAGCGCCCCCGCGGGCGCCTCCGTGTTGGCCGCCGCGCGCGCCGTCCACGCGGGCGACGGGCGAGCCCTCGAGGGGATGACGCGGACGCGGCCCGCCGAGCTGACCTGGTCTGGCTTCGAGCACCTCGCCCCGACGGCGCCCGGGCCGGCCGCCGAGCGGCGGCTCGTGGCCGCCTTCGCCGAGCACTGGATCCGCGCGCGCGTGCGCGCGCTCC
>DASZFV010000228.1:0-2965 GCA_035939455.1 Polyangia bacterium | reverse complement strand
TGCGCGGTCTGCTCGGACGCGCGGCGCGAGGTGGGCCTCGTCTGCGTCGTCGCCCAACCTCAAGACGTCGTCGCCGTCGAGCGCACGGGCGGTTACCGCGGGCGCTACCACGTGCTGCACGGTCTGCTCTCGCCCCTCGACGGCATCGGCCCCGAGGACCTGCGCGTCGCGGAGCTCGTCCGTCGCTGTTCGGGCGCCGCGCCAGGCTCGGATGCCGTCGCCGAGGTCATTCTGGCGACCAGCTCGACGGTCGAGGGCGAGGCGACCGCCGTCTACCTGGCCAAGCTCCTGCGCCCCCTCGGCGTCCGGGCCAGCCGGATCGCCACGGGTGTCCCCATCGGGGGCGAGCTCGAATATGCCGACCAGCTCACCCTCGCGCGCGCCATCGAAGGCCGCCGCGAGATGTAGGTGTGTCTTGGTGGGATGCCCCGGCGAACCTCGCCGCGTGGGTCGCCGCCGACGAATACGCCGAGTCGGCTCCCGTGTCGAAGCTTGAAAGCCCTCGTCACGGGTGTTAATTGTGGTCATCCCTGGGCGTAGCGCGATCTGACCGCTGATATCGATCCCTTGCGAGGAGTGCAATGGCCGGCCCCGATGTGATGTTTCCCGAGGAGCAGCAGCAGATGACCATGGTCTGCCAGCGGCTCGCCCGGGACGCGAATGCCAAGGCGGTCTTGCTCATCGGTCGCGACGGCCAGCCCATCGCGGACGCCGGCGACGTCGGCGAGCTCGACGTGACCTCGCTGTCGTCGCTCACGGCAGGCAACGTCGCCGCGACGGGCGGCATCTCGAAGATCCTGCGCGAGAAGGACTTCACCAGCCAGTTCCACGAGGGCGAGAAGACGCACGTCCACATCACGCTCGTGGGCGGGCGGGCCATCCTCGTCGTGCTCTTCGACGAGCGCTCGTCGCTGGGCCTCGTGCGCCTGCGCGTGAAGAAGTCGTCCGACGAGATGGTCAGGCTCTTCGACGCCGTCGCGAAGAAGGCCGCCGCCAAGAGTCAGCCTTCAATTTTGACCGAGATCACCGACAGCGACATCGACAATCTCTTCAATGACTAGCCGCGCGCGCCGTCACAAACGCCGGACGAGCGTCGGGGGCGCGGGGGCCACCCGCGCTCCGGAGGTTGCGTCGCCCGCATGAGCTTCATCAATTACTCATCGCGCGAGATCAACTGCAAGCTCGTCTACTACGGGCCGGGCCTGTGCGGCAAGACGACGAACCTGCAGTACATCTACGCCAAGACGAGCCCCGACGCGAAGGGCAAGATGATCTCCCTCGCGACCGAGACCGAGCGCACGCTGTTCTTCGACTTCTTGCCGCTGTCGCTGGGGGAGATTCGCGGGTTCAAGACGCGCTTCCACCTCTACACGGTGCCAGGGCAGGTCTTCTACGACGCGAGCCGCAAGCTCATCCTCAAGGGTGTCGACGGCATGGTCTTCGTGGCCGACTCGCAGATCGAGCGCATGGAGGCCAACATCGAGTCGCTCGACAACCTCCGCATCAACCTCAACGAGCAGGGCTACGATCTGGACAAGCTGCCCTACGTCGTCCAGTACAACAAGCGCGACCTCCCCAACGCGGCGCCGCTCGAGGAGCTCAAGAAGGTGCTGAACCCGACGAAGGCGCCCGAGTTCGAAGCCTGCGCGACGAGCGGCGTCGGCGTGTTCGACACGCTCAAGGCCGTCGCCAAGAGCGTCCTCACCGAGCTGAAGCGCGGCAGTTAGGTAGGCGCGCGCGAGAAGCCCGCGCTACCCCTTGCGGAGGACGGCGGTGCCGAAGAGGGCGGCGATGGCGGCGTGGCCGCCCAGCCAGGCGCGGTCGAGGACGCCGGGGACGTAGCTGACGTCGACGACGCCGCTGATGGCCGCGAAGAGCAGCGCGCCCGCGACGCCGAAGGCGAAGCCCGCGAGAGCGGGCCGGAAGCGGCCGACGCCGTAGAGCAAGACGACGAGGGCGAGCGGCGCGACGGCGCTCCAGACGAGCGGGTTGCCGGTGCCGACCGGGCCGAGCGCGTTCGCGAGCGCGAGCGGGAAGCCCTCGGAGACGGCGTCGACGACGGCGTGGTGACCACCAGGAATGACGAACGGCAGCGCGAAGAGGCCCGACGAGCCCGCGACGAGCGCTGCCACGAAGCCGAGGCCAACCGGGATGCCGCTCGCGCGGCGCCGCAGACGGGCGACGCCGAGCAGCGCGAACGCGCAGGCGAGGCCGAGCTCGCCCACGCCGCGTCCGCCGCGCGCCTTGCGCAGCGCCGCGCCCGCGTCGACGATGCCCGCGCCGTAGTGATCGTCGATGCGGGCCGGCGCCGCCGGCGAGAAGCCCCCCGCGCCGCGCGCCTTGGGCTTGCGCGCGGTGCTCAGCAGCAACTCCTCGACGGCGTCGGGCTTGCGCACGCCCGCGCCCATGATGAGCGCGGCCACGCCCGCGACGTGCGGCGTCGCCATCGACGTGCCCATGAACCACAGGTAGTCGGTCTTCGAGGTGTTGCCGGGAACGATCGTGTGTTGCAGCACGCCGTCCGGCTTCCCGTCGCCGTTCTGGTCGACGCGCACGTTGCCGCCCGGCGCCGCGACGTCTACCTCCGGCCCCCAGTTCGAGTAGAAAGTCGTCGATTCGTCGAACTGCGTGGCCGCGACGGCGACGACGCCCGGATAGCGCGCCGGATATCCGACCTTGCCGCGCCCGTCGTTGCCGGCGGCCGCCACGACGACGACGCCCTTGGCGCGGGCGTACTTGACGGCGCTCGCCATCGTGCCGATGGGCATGGGGCCACCCAGGCTCATGTTGATGACGTTGGCGCCGTGATCGGCCGCCCAGCGGATCGATTGCGCGATGGCGGCCACCGAACCCGAGCCGCGCGCCGACAGCACCTTGAGCGGCATGATCGCGACGTCGGGCGCGACGCCCGCGACGCCTCGCTTGTTGTTCGTGCTCTGCGCGATGGTCCCGGCGACGTGGGTCC
>DASZFV010000227.1:0-10022 GCA_035939455.1 Polyangia bacterium | reverse complement strand
CGATCGGCGCGCCAGGCCTCGAAGAAGGCGTGCGGCGTCTCGCCCGTGAGCGCGCGCGCTTAGTAGCGCGCGACGACGGGCGCCATCATGAAGCCGTGGCCCTGGAACCCGCAGCAGACGTAGAAGCCTGGGCGCTCCGGCGCCTCGCCGACGATGGGGTTGCCGTCAGGGCTCATGTCGTAGGGCCCGGCCCACTGCCGCACGACCTTGACGGCGCCCAGCACGGGCATGGCCTCGGTCATGGCGCGCGCCATCGTTTGCAAGAAGGCCAGGCTCGAGGTGAGGCGGATCTCGCGCGCGCCGCCGCGCTGCTCGGGCATCGAGATGCCGCCCACGAGCTCGCCGCGCAGCGACTGCGAGAAGTAGAGCCCGCTCTCGATGACCGACACCATGGGCTTGAGGAAGGGCTTGAGCGGCTCGGTCGAGAGGATCTCGTGGCGCACGGGCCAGTCGGGCAGCGCAACGTCAGCGAGGCGCGCGACCTCGGGAGACCAGGCGCCGGCCGCGCACACGACGCGCGCGGCCCGCAGAATTCCCTTGGGCGTGTGCAGCTGAAACGCGCCGGCCGCCCCTTCGATGGCCGTCACCGGCGTGCCCGTGTGGATCGAGACGCCGCGCCGGCCGGCGGCGCGCGCGTAGCCCCACAAGAACGGCCACGGGAACACGATGCCGTCGGTGGCGTTGTAGCAGGCGGCCTGGAAGCCCTCGACGTCGAGCTCGGGCACGATGGCGCGCGCCTCCTCGGGGCTCACGAGGCGCGTGGGCACGTCGCAGCGGTTCTGCAGGGTGACGTTCCTCTCGAGGCGCGCGCGGGCCGCCGCCGTGCGCGCGAGGAACAGGTAGCCGCCCCGGCGCATCCACACGTTGATGCCGAGCTCGCGCGCGAACCCGGCGCACAGCTCCACCGACTCCTGCATGAGGCGGATGTTCATCTCGGTGGACCACTGCTGTCGCACGCCTCCGCCGTTGCGTCCCGAGGCGCCCCATGCGAGGTAGTGGCCGTCGAGCACGACGACGCGCCTGATGCCGAGGAGCGCCAGGTTGTACGCGAGTGCGAGGCCCATGACGCCCGCGCCGATGATGGCGATCTCGGCGTCGTCGGGAAGAGGGGCGCTCGTCGGCCGGCTCTTCGTGACCTGTGCCGCCATCGTCGCGTCGGTCGTCCTTGGCCGGCTACTTGACCGCGCGGCGCTTGGCGGGCGCGGCGCGCCCCGCGAGCAGGCCGAGCTCCGTGGGCACGAGCGGAGGGCGCGTCGTGAAGGGCGCGATGGTCTCGGGCGGGCGCGCGCCGGCCGCTAAGATAGCGAGCGCGACCTCGCGCAGGCACTCCTTGCCCTGGCAGGGTCCCGTGCCGAAGCCGGTGTAGCGCTTGACCTCCTCGAGGTCGGTGTAGCCGGCCGCGACGGCGTGCTGGATGTCCGCCAACGTGACGTCCTCGCAGCGACAGAGGATCACCTTGCGAGACATCGACGGCGCGACCTCAGGGCTTCGCAGGTGTCGGCGCGTGGGCCTTTGCCTTGCCCTTGCCCTTGGCGGCCGTGCCGTTGGTCGCCCCCGCGGCGCTGGTGGCGCTCGGAGGCTCGAACATCTTGTCCGACAGGGCCTGGTCGAACTTCACGTCGCTGAGGCGCGCCGTGAACGTGATGGGCCCGGCTTGCGTGTCGACCGAGAAGGGCATCTTGATGCCGCCCACGTCGCGCCAATCCTTGAGCGTCGACGAAAAAGGTGTGTCGCCCTGGGGAGTCGCGCGCGTTCCCTTCTGTGACACTTGAAGGTGAGTCTTGGCGTCGTAACAGTTCGTGACCGGTGGGGCGTCGTGCGGCGTCAGCACGAGGCACTCGAGCCCGGCGCCGCTCACGTCGGGTTTGAGCTCGACGGACTTGTAGAGCTCGTTCATGCGCAGCTCCGGGTTCCACACCGCCTCGAGGCGCGCCTGCTCGGCCTCGGCGCCGCTGAGCTCGCGCAGGCCGTTGATGGGATCCTGCGCCCAGCAGATCTTGCCGTTCGAGCCCTCGCGGATGGTCCCCATCCCCGGCAGATCGGTGACGGTGAGCGCCTTGTCGTCCTTGGTCGCGAAGCGCTCGCCCGTGCCGCTGATGCCCATGCCCTGAAACGTCATCTCGAGCTTCATGCGCAAGGTCTTGTGGGCCTTCCAGGCCGCCTCGCTGCCCATGGCCTTGACGATGTCGGCCAGGATCGCATCCACGGTCCGAGCGGTGGGGGCGGCGCCTGGCGCGCCCGCCCCCGGCGTCGCCGCGACGGCGGCGTTCCCGAGCGGGCAGGAAAGCAGGCAGGAGAGCAGGCCGCAGTGCGCGAGGCGTCTCATCGCGGTCGCGATGCTCTGATGGCCACCAGGGCCGCGTCAAGGACCGGATCGCGCCCCGTTCGCAGGCCCGCGCGCGTCTCGAGCACGCGCTTGTCAGGCTGGACGCCGCGCCCCTCGAGCAGCACGCCCTTCGGCGTCTTGAAGTCCGCGACGACGTACTGCATGACGGCGCCGCCCGGCAGCGCCTCGATCACCGAGGGCAGCACCGCGCCCAGCGTCGAGTCTCCGACAACGAAGGCGCGCTTCGCCTCCTGGAGCCCGGCCGCGAGGATCTCGGAGGCCGAGGCCGTGCCTTCGTCGGTCAGGATCGCGACCGGGCCCAGGAACGGCGTCACGCCCGCCTCGGGACGCGCCACGAGCGTCTGGCCAAAATCGCGGAACTGGATGCTGCCGAGCGTGAGGGGCGCGTCCACGAGCCGCGCCGCGATGGGGATCGCCATGGCGCCCTGGCCGCCGGGGTTGCCGCGCAGATCGAGGATGAGGGCGCGCACGCCGCGCGCGCGGAAGCCGTCGATGGCGCGCTTGATGTCGACGAGCACCGGCTCGAGCAGAAAGACGTTGAACGCGATGATGCCGACGTCGCCCTGCTGGCGCGCGTGGACCTCGGGGTAAAGCGGCGGCAGGTGACCGAGGCGCACGGGCTTGGCTGTCGGCTCGTCGCGCACGAGCACGACTTGCCCGGGGTGGTCGGCGTTGTCGCGGTAGCGTACGGTGACGCGCGTCCCGGCCACGCCCAGGAGCCGGCGCAGCGCGAGGCGCCGGATGGCGAAGCGCTCCTCGACGGGGCGCAGGGGGCGCGCGGAGTCTGTCGTCACCTTCATCTCGCGGCCCGCGATGTGCGTGACGAGATATCCTGGCTCGAGGCCCGCGCGCTCAGCGGCCGAGCCGCGCCTCACGGCCGTGATCGTGGGCCGGCCCTCGATGACGCGCACCGTGAGGCCCGGATCGCCGACGGCGCCTGAACTCGGCGCCGCGGGACCGGACGTCGCCGCCTCGCCGGGCGCGGCCAGCTCCTCGACATCGTCCTCGTCGTCGGAGCCCGGGCCCGTGATCATCATGTGCGACTGCGCGAGCTCGCCGATCATCTGGTTGAGGGTGCGGTAGAAGGTCGCCTGGGACGGCGCGGACAGCGCGAGCGGCTCGTAACGGGCGCGGACGGCGCTCCAATCGAGGCCGCCCAAGGTCTTGTCGTAGTGCTTGTCGCGCACCGTGCGCCAGGCGGCGTCGAGGATTGCGAGGCGGGTGGCGCGCTGGTCGCTCGCAGCGGCCTCCTTCGTGGGCGCGGGACCGGCCGCCGCGAACGGGGGCGGCTCGACGGCCGGCGTCGCTAGCGTCGCCGTTGGCGCGGCGGGCGGAGGCGGCGCGGGCGCGGCGCACCCGGCGAGCGCCGCGACGAGGAGCGCGAGTCGAACGCGCGCCGGCGTCATGGCGCCCCCAGCGTCGCGGCCACGGCGCGGCCCGCCGCGGCACCCGCGGCCTCGGCCGCGTCGGCGCCGACGTAACCCGTGACGTCGCCGCAGGCGAAGACGCCCGGGGCCGACGTCGCGTGCGCCTCGTCGACGAGCGCGACGAACCCGCCGCGCTCGGGCGCGAAGCGCACGGCGGCGCCGTGCTGCCGCGGCAGCTCGGAGGCCGGCGCGGGCGGCGTCGCGATCGCGACGAGCTCGGCGTCGACCCGCCGCTTGCGCCCCGTCGGGCCAGCGACGACGAGGCCGCGGACGCGCGTGGCGCCGCGCGCCTCGAGCACGCGCTCGCGTGACAGGTCGACGACCTCGACCTCGACGCCCACCCGCGCGAGACCGTCCGCGAGCGGCACGGCGGTCGCCGCGCCGTCGACGACGACGACGCGCGCCCCCGCGCGGACGGGGCGCACGCCCCAGTGAAAGGCCAGGCGCCCGCACGCGCGCGCCGACATGATGCCCGGCCTGTCATTGTCGATGAACGGCAAGTTCTGATCGTAGCCCCCGGTGGCGTAGAGGTACCGGAGCGCGGAGATGCGACGGAGCCCGCCAGCCGTCGCGACGGCCAGGAGCCCTGGCCTCCCCGAGGGCCCCGCGTCTTCGGCGTAATAGGCGAGGGCGGTCGCGCCCCCGACGAGGCGCGCGCCCGCACGCGTCGCCGCCGCGACGAGGGCGGCGGCGCGGGCGGCGCCTCCGGGCAACGCGAGCAGGGAGCCACCCGCCGCTGCCTGCTCGTCGAAGAGGGCCACGCGCGCCGCCGGCGCGGCCTCGGCAAGCGAGCGCGCCGCCGCGAGGCCCGCCGGTCCCGCGCCGACGATGCAGACGTCGAGCTCCTCGTCGCAGACGGTGGGGAAGACCGCCGCCGGCGCGTCCGGCAAAGTGCCGGAGCCGCCCATCTCGCGCACGAGCTTGAGGAAGAGGGCGTTGCCCACGCGGCTGCCCGTCATGAGGGTGTGGTGGTCCATGCCCTCGGGGAACAGCCAGTCCGCGGCCGTGAGGACGTCGAGCTCGGCGCTGGGGAAGGCGTTCTGGCGCTCGCAGCGCAGGCCCGCGCGCACGGGAATGGTGCAGGCGCGGCGGCCGGGCTTGCCGTCGATGCGCAGCGTGCAGGAGGCGCAGTGCCCGTCGAGGCAGAAGGCGCCGCGCGGGCGGTGGTACTTCGGCGAGCGGCCGAGCGTGCTCACGCCCGCGGCGTGCAGCGCGACGGCGACGGGCTCGCCCTCGAACGCGCCGATGGGGTCGCCCTCGAGGTCGAAGGTCAGCGGCGCGCCGCGCGCCGCGCCCGCGGGCAGATCTCGGAGGTCGGCGGTCACCGGACCTCACTGTACCAGCCCGCGGCGCGCGTGGGAGCCTGAACGTTCGAAGCACGAGGAGCCAAGACGGCACGGCGAACGAGATTCTTGATGATATAGAGAGGCAGCGCATGCGTCGCCCACCGCTTCCTCTCGCGAGCGTCTGCTTCCTCTGCCTCGCCGGGAGGCCGCCCGCGCGCGCGGCGGAGGAGCCCGCCCCCCCGTCAGCGAGCGCGCCCGTGCCCGGACCGCCCGACGCGCCGCGCCTCGCCTTCGACGAAGCCATTCGGCGGGCGCTCGCGCGCAACCCGACGGTCGCCGTGGCGCTCGCCGAGATCCGGCGCGCGGACGCGCTCGTGCAGGAGGCGCGCTCGGGCTGGTATCCCTCGCTCGTCGGCAGCGGCTCGTACACGCGCCTCGACCACGATCGCCCCCGGGACGGCCCGGCCGTCCTCAAGGAAGACCAGCTCTACGGCAGCCTCACTCTCACGGTGCCGCTCGTCGCGCCGCAAGGCTGGACCGCGGAGCGCCACGCCGAGGACTCGCGCCGCATCGCCGAGGCGAGCGCCGCCGACGTGCGCCGGCTCGTGGCGCAGGCGACGGGCGATGCCTTTATCGCCGTCATCGCGCAGCGGCTGCAGCTCCGCTCGAACGACACCGCGATCGCGAACGCCCGGGCGCATGCCGATTACGCGCACACGCGCCTCCTCGGCGGCATCGGTCGCAGCATCGACGACGTTCGCGCCCAGCAGGATCTCGCCACCGTCATGGCCCAGCGCCAGGCCGTCCTGACCGGACTCGGGCGCGCCCGCGAGGCACTGGGCGTGCTCGTGGGCGCGGCCGAGCCCGTCGACGCCGTCGAGACCGTCGACCTCGGAGCGCTGCCGTCGCTCGCGACGGCGCTCGACAACGCGACGGCGCGGCGCTCGGACGTCCAGGCGCAGGAGGCGCGCGTGACGGCCGCCGAGACGCTCCGCAGGGACACCTGGGCCTACTACGCGCCTTATCTGGCGGCCGTGGGCCAGCCCTTCGCCCAGACCGGCCAGGAGATCCTGCCCAAGCTCGGGTGGCAAGCGCAGCTCCTGCTGACGCTGCCGCTCTACGACGGCGGCCAGCGCGGTGGCATCGCCCACGAACGCGACGCCACGCTCGACGAGGCCCGCCTCGACCTCGACGCCCTCCTCCGCCAGGCGCGCTCCGAGGTGCGCGTGGCGTTCGAGTCGATGCTGCACGCCGACCAGGCCCTCGCGTGGGCGGGCGACGCGGCCGCGCTCGCCAAGCGCGCCTATGAGCTGGCGGTCCTCGCCTATAAGGCGGGCGCGACGACCAACATCGAGGTCATCGACGCCGCTCGCCAGGCCCGCGACGCCGACAGCGGCGCGGCGGCCGCCGGCGACGTGGCCCGCCGCGCCCGCCTCGACCTCCTCGTCGCGAGCGGCCACTTCCCATAGTTCGTCACGCCGGGGCGGCGCATCCCGGGCCCTGATGCGGAGGCGCCCGGCGGGCGGGACTCAGCGGATCTCGGGATCCACGAGCACCTCGATGCGGCACACCCGCTCGAATCCGCAGCGCTCGACGACGGGCAGCGACATCGCCCCTGCATGGATCACGAGGGCTGGCGTGTTCAAGCCGACCGCGATCTTCCAACGAGCGGCCAGCCGTGTAGCCGCGCGCGCGCAGTACGGCCCGGACCTCTGCGATGGTCTCGTCGAGGCGTGCCTCGGTCGTACGTACGCGGCTCACGGTGGATTGTGTGCGCGCGCCCGCCATGCCGAGGCTGAACTGCGGTGTCTGGACGCGGGCTTCCGGCGGCAACGGTTCGCTGAGCTCGGCGTTCGGCTCCTCTGCGAAGCGGCGCACGTCGGCGTCCATGACGCTCATGTCGAAAGTCGGCGCATCGCTCAGCCCTTGACGCTACGGTTGCGGCCCAGCTCCTTGGCCTTGTAGAGCGCGTCGTCGGCGGCCTTGAGGACGGAGGCGACCGAGTCGAAGAGGCGATCTTTCGACATCGACGTAACTCCGACGCTGATCGTGAAGCCGATGGTCGTTTCCTCGTGCGGCACCTGGATCTTGGCGGCGGTCTCACGGACGCGCTCGGCGAGCAGCATCGCGCCCGTGGACTCGATGCCGCGCGCGATGATCGCGAACTCCTCGCCGCCGTAGCGCGCGACGATGTCCTCGGTGCGCACGGCGCGTTGCAGGCGTTCAGCCAAGATTCGGAGCGCGGCGTCGCCCCCCGCGTGGCCGTGGGTGTCGTTGATCTTCTTGAAGTGGTCGATGTCGATGAGCAGCACCGACAGCGGCGTGCCGTGGCGGTTCGCGAAGGCGAACTCGGACTTGAGGCGCGCGTCGAGGTGCCGCCGGTTGTGCAGGCCCGTGAGCGGATCGAGGACGGCCGAGGCGTAGAGGCGCTGCTCGGCCTGCACCTCGAGGTCTTCCTGGTGCGAGAACATGATGATCGTGCCGGCCGCCAGCTGGATGAGGGCGCCGTCCTCGAGGAGCATGGGCGCCTTGATGCGCATGCCGTTGACCTGCGTGCCGTTGCGGCTGCCCAGGTCCTCGACGAAGTAGCTGCCGCCCGTCCTGCGGACGCGGCAGTGCTGGCGCGAGAGCGACGAGTCGTCGATGCGGAGCTCGCAGGTCGACGCGCGACCGACCATCACCTCTTCGGTCGTCACGACGTGGACGCGCCCGGCCTCGAGGCCCGTGAGCACCTTGATGACGGTGCGCTGCTGCAAGACCGGCGGCACGATCTCCTGCGACTTGCGCGAGGCGCTGACCGCCAGGGTCTCGTCCTCGGGGGCCAGCTCGGGCACGCCGCCGTCGTCGCTCACGACCATCATCTTACCGAAAATCGGGCGTCAGAACAGGACTGCGGTCGCGCGCGCTCAGCGCGACCCGAAGATGGCCGTGCCTACGCGGACGAGCGTCGCGCCCTCGGCGACGGCCGCCTCCAGATCCTGGCTCATGCCCATCGACAGCTCGGCGAGCTCGACGTGGGAGCGGGCGCGTCGCGCCTCGCTGTCGCGCAGCGCGCGCAAGGCCGCGAAGCACAGGCGCGCCGCCGCCGGGTCGGCCGCGAGCGGCGGCACGGTCATGAGCCCAGCGCAACGCACGCGCGACAGGCCCGCGAAATAATCGAGGAGAGCGGGCAGGGCCGCGGGGGCGACGCCGCGTTTCTGCGCCTCGCCGGCGACGTTCACCTGGACGAGGCAGGCCTGCTCGGCGCCGCGGCGCTCGATCTCGTCCAGCAGCTCCGCCGAGTCCACCGAGTGGATGAGCGCGACGTGGCCCGCGACGTACTTGACATTGTTGGCCTGCAGCGGCCCGATGAAGTGCCAGCGCGGCTGGATGGCGTCACCCCCGAGCGCGAGGCGCTTGTCGCGCAACTCCTGGCCGTAGCTCTCGCCGAGATCGAGCTGGCCGGCCGCGAGCGCGGCGCGCACATCGTCGACCGTCATCTTCTTGGTGACAGCGACGAGGCGCACCGCGCCGGCCGCGCGGCCGGCCGTGGCCTCGGCGGCGGCGATGCGCGCCCGCAGGCGCGCCAGGCCCGCCGCGATGTCGTCCGGGCGGCTCACGGCCCGGCCCCGAACGCCCCCGGCGGGTAGCCCGGCAGGGCGCCCATGGCCTGCAGGTCCGCGAGGACCTCGGCGAGCGGCAACCCGATGACGTTCGTGTGCGAGCCTCGCAGCTCGGTGACGAAGGCGCCTGCGATGCCCTGCACGGCGTAACCACCAGCCTTGCCGCGCCACTCGTCCGAGGCGACGTAGGCCTCGAGCTCGGCCGGCGAGAGCGCGCGGAGGACGACGAGCGTCGTCACCGTCCGCTCGACCATCTTGTCGGCGAATCGGATGCGATAACCGGTGGCGACCTCATGCCGGCGGCCGGCCAGGCGGCCGAGCATGCGCCACGCGTCGTCGGCGTCGACGGGCTTGCCCAGGATCTCGCCCGCGACGACGACCGTCGTGTCGGCGGCCAGCACGGCGAGGGGAGGGGCCGCGACCGCGCGCGTCGCCGCCACGGCGTCGCACTTCGCGCCGGCGACGCGCCGAACGTAGTCCGTCGGCCGTTCTCCCGGTCGAGGTGTCTCGTCGACGTCGGCCGCGGCGACGACGAGGGAGAGACCGACGCGCTCCAGCAGCTCGCGCCGCCGCGGCGACGCCGAGGCCAGCACGAGATCGGGCGCGCGCGGCGCGGGGGCGGCTTCCATGCGCGTTTTTTCTACCATGTCGGCAACTCGGCCCGGGCGGCGTCAAAAAAGCGCCATGCGGCCCCTCGCGGCCGGACTCATCGGCGCCTTCGACACGGCCGCAGAGGCGCCGACGGTCTGTCGAACGGCGGCGAGGTGCGCCTTTTGCGCGGGGACGAAGTCGTGGCGAGTTTTGGCGGGTGGATCGACGTCTCATCGCGTGGGCGGGGACACGCGGTCCATCGCCTCGTCGAGACCGCCTGCGATCGCCGCCAGGGTTGGAATCACGCCCCGTTGCTGCCCACGCCGGGCGCGGGCGGCCCTAGGCCGCCCTCCCGAGGCTCGAGGCGTTGTGGTAGGAAAGGGGACATGTCCGGCCACAACCGATGGTCCAAGATCAAGCACAAGAAGGAGGCCACGGACTCCAAGAGGTCGAAGATGTGGACCAAGGTCATCAAAGAGATCACGGTCTCGGCCCGGCTTGGTGGCGGTGACGTCAGCGCCAACCCGCGGTTGCGCACGGCCGTCGACAAGGCTCGCGAAGTGAACATGCCCAACGATACGATCGACCGCGCCATCAAGAAGGGTACGGGCGATCTCGACGGCGTGCAGTACGAGGAGTTCCACTACGAGGTCTTCGGGCCGGGCGGCACGGCGATCCTCGTCGAGATCATGACGGACAACCGCAACCGCACGTCGGGCGAGCTCCGCAGCATCATCACGCGCCACGGCGGCAACCTCGGCGCCTCCGG
>DASZFV010000226.1:0-3742 GCA_035939455.1 Polyangia bacterium | reverse complement strand
CGATTCGTCTTATGCCGGCGTTCGCGATCTGCTTGAAGCAGTTCCAGCACGGGCTCGCGGTGACGTAGATCATGCCACCGTCGATGAGCACGCCGTTCTTCGCGGCCTGAATGATGGCGTTCGCCTCGGCGTGGATGGTCGCGACGCAGTGGTCGTTCTCCATCATGTGCCCGCCCGCGTCCGTACAGTGGGGCATGCCGCGGATCGAGCCGTTGTAACCCGTCGAGAGGATCGTCCTGTCGCGCACGATGACGGCCCCGACGAACTTGCGCGGGCATGTCGAGCGCGAGGCCACGACCTGGGCGATGTTCATGAAGTACTGATCCCAGGGAACGCGATCGTCGGCCATGAGCGGTCTTTTACCACCGCGCGGGACTTCCGAGGCTGCTTTGGTAGTATCCGCCGGCCGTGGACTGGAAAAAAACCCTCAACCTCCCCAAGACCGAGTTCGCGATGCGCGCGGACCTCGCGAAACGCGAGCCGGCGTGGCTCGAGCGTTGGGCGCGCGAGCGCCAGTACGAGCGCGTGCTCGAGGCGCGCACCGCCGCGGGCGCGCCGGACTTCGTCCTGCACGATGGGCCACCTTATCCGACGGGCGGCATCCACTACGGCACCGTGCTCAACAAGGTGCTCAAGGACATCGTCGTGCGCTCGCAGCTTGCCATGGGCAAGCGCGCCGTGTTCCGCCCCGGCTGGGACTGCCACGGCCTGCCCATCGAGCAGCAGGTCGAGAAGGAGCTCGGAAAGGACGCCAAGGCGCTCGACGCGCCGGCGTTCCGCCGGCATTGCGAGGCCCACGCGCTCAAGTTCGTCGACGTCATGCGCGGGGAGTTCAAGCGCCTCGGCTGCCTCGGCCGCTGGGACGATCCTTATCTGACGCTCGCCCGGGACTACGAGGCGACGATCGCGCGCCAGCTCGCGGCCTTCGCGCGACGCGGGCTCATCTACCGCGACAAGAAGCCCGTCCACTGGTGCCTCGCGCACAAGACGGCGCTCGCCGAGGCCGAGGTCGAGTACGAGGACCACGCGTCGCCGTCGATCTACGTGCGCTTTCCGCTCGTCGAGGGCGTCGGGAAGGCCGTGCCTCGGCTCCAGGACAAGAGGGCCGCGCTCGTGATCTGGACGACGACGCCGTGGACGCTGCCGGCGAATCTGGCCGTCGTCGCCAACCCAGAGCTCGACTACGTCGCCATCCCGCGCCGCGGCGCGGGCCAAGGGCTCGGCGACGATGTCGAGTACCTGATCGTCGCCGCTGGGCGCGCCGAGGCGTTCCTCGCCGAGACACGGATCGAGGCGCCCGCCGAGACATGGATCCCGATCGCGCGCGCCGAACTGCGCGCGCTCGAGAAGGCACGCTACGCGGCGCCCTACCCGCTTGCTTTGAACGAAAGCGCCGCGGCCGAGAGCGCGTACCGGCTGTACTTCGCGCGCCACGCGACGCTCGAGGCGGGCACGGGCCTCGTCCACACGGCGCCGGGACACGGCGCCGAGGACTACGTCGTCGGGCGCGAGCACAAGCTGCCGATCTATGCGCCCGTCGACGCGACGGGCAAGCTCGAAGCCTCGATCTCGCCGCGCGCGGCCAAGTTCGTCGGCATGAACGTGTTCGAGGCGAACCCGCTCATCGTGAGTGACCTCGAGGAGCGCGGCCTGCTCCTGAACAAGGCCGGCGAGACGCTACGCCACCAGTACCCGTGTTGCTGGCGCTGCAAGACCCCCATCATTCTTCGGGCGACCGAGCAGTGGTTCGCCCGACTGGGCGAGGCCGAGGACCCGACGTCGCTGCGCCACGACGCGCTCGCCGAGATCGGCAAGACGCTTTGGATCCCGGCCTGGGGTGAGAACCGCATCCGAGGGATGATCGAGGCCCGGCCCGACTGGTGCCTCTCGCGCCAGCGCGTGTGGGGCGTGCCCATCCCGGTGTTTCGGTGCGTGGGTTGCCGGAATGATCTCCTCGAGGCCGAGGTTATCGAGCACGTGGCCGACATCTTCGAGCGCGAGGGATCGAACGCGTGGTTCTCGCGGCCGGCCGTCGAGCTGCTCCCTCGGCCGACGCCGCGGTGTGAGCGATGTGGCAAGAACGAGTGGGAGACCCAGCACGACATCGTCGACGTGTGGTTCGAGTCGGGCGTGTCTTGGGCGGCCGTGGCCGAGGGAAAGCTCGTGCCGAAGGGCGAGAAGGTCGACCTCTACCTCGAGGGCTCGGATCAGCACCGCGGGTGGTTTCACTCGTCGCTGCTCACGAGCGCCGCCACGCGCGGGCAGGCGCCGTACAAGGCGGTGCTCACGCACGGCTGGGTGCTCGACGAGCGCGGCAAGGTGTACTCGAAGTCGGAGATCGCGAAGGCGCGGGCCTCGGGCGCCAAGATCGATTACGTCGACCCCGTCGTCTGGATGCAGAAGAACGGGGCCGAGCTGCTGCGCCTGTGGACGGCCGCCTCGGATTACCAGGGCGACATCGTCTTCTCGCAGACGATCCTCGACCAGCTGGGCGAGTCGTACCGGAAGATCCGCAACACCTGCCGCTTCCTCCTGTCGAACCTCTACGACTTCGTGCCGGCGCGCGACGGCCTGCCCGATCCGGACCTGCGTGAGCTCGACCTGCTCGCGCTCGGCGTCCTGCGCGAGCGCGACCATCAGATCTGGGACGCCTACAGGCGCTTCTCCTTTCACGAGGTCGTGCGCCTGCTGAACGACTACGTCGTGACGGCGTCGGCGGAGTACCTCGACCCCGTCAAGGACGCGCTCTACTGCGAGGCGCCGGCGGCCCGCGCGCGGCGCAGCGTGCAGACGGCCGTCTACGAGATGACGCGGACGATCGCGAGCTGGATGGCGCCTGTCCTGTGCTTCACGGCGCAAGACGTCGCCGACGAGCTTTCGCGCGAGACGGGCGAGCCTTTCGACGTTCACGGCGCCGTGCGGCTCTGCGACGAAGGAGAGAAGATGGGGAACCCGAACAAGCGCTGGACCGACGAGGTCCGACCGCGACGCGAGGCGATCCTGCAGCCGCTCGAGAAGTTCCGCGCCGCTGGGCACAAGCCGCTCGAGGCGCGCGTGCAAGTCAAGCCGGCGCGCGACGAGCGGCCGCACTGGCAGTGGAACCTCGCGCTCCTCACCGAGCTCGTGGGCGTCTCGCGCCTCGAGCTCGACGCCGCCGACGCCGCGAGCGCGACCGAGATCGCGATCGACGAGGCGCCCGGGCCCGAGTGCCCGCGCTGCTGGCGGCGCACGGGCGAGGCGGCCGGCCCACCCGAAGCGCCCGAGCTGTGCGCGCGCTGCACCGCCGTGATCGCGACGCCGATCCACATTGCCGAGGGGCTCTCGTGAGCGCGTCCGCGAGCCGCAAGTACGTCCTCTTCGGCGGGTTCCTCGCGCTCAGCCTGGGGCTCGACCAGTGGACGAAGGCCCTCGCGCGCACGCACTTGCGCCCGCTCGGCCCGTTCAACCCGAAGGTTGTCATCGACGGCTTCTTCAGCCTGCGCTACTCGGAGAACCCGGGCGTCGCGTTCGGGATGTTGCAGCAGATGCCGGGGGGCAAGTTTGTGCTCACGGCGCTCGCCGTCGCGGCCATCGCCCTCGTGATCGCGTACCTGCGCCGCATGGAGGCCGACGCCGCGCGCCTGCACGTGGCCCTCGGGCTCGTGGGCGGCGGCGCGCTCGGGAACGTCATCGACCGCATCAGCTACGGTCGCGTCACGGACTTCATCGTGTGGCACGTCAAGACGCACGAGTGGCCCACGTT
>DASZFV010000225.1:0-1750 GCA_035939455.1 Polyangia bacterium | reverse complement strand
CGCCGCCGAGCGCGCGGCGGGTGCCGCGGGCGTCCTCGGCGAAGACGCGCACGCGGCCGTCGATCGGGCCGCGCGCGTCGTGCACGCCCACCGAGACGACGCCGCCGCTCACCGAGAGCTCGAGCTCGGCGCGGAACAGGTGGTCGATGAGCCCGGCACCGTAGGCGGCGATCTCCGGCAAGAGCACGCGCGCCGTGTCGGCGTAGACGGCGTCGTCGAGGAAGAAGCGCACGCGGCCCGGCACGCGCTCGTAGGCGAGCAACCGGCGCGGACCGACGAAGGCATAGCGGCGTTGCCCGAATGACGCGAGCTCGAGGCGCGGGAGCCTGGGCAATCCGTAAGCGAGCGAGCCGCGCGCGTCGCGCATGACCTCAGCGGGCGTCGTGTCGCGATCGACGACGGCGTCCTCGGGCAGCGTGCCCGGCGAAAAGAAGCGCCGTTGCGTGCGGTCGGCGAGGCCCTGGCCGTCGACGGCCGTGATGTAGGCCATGACCGTGGGACGCCCGACGACGTGCGCCGCTGGCGGCAGCCCAACGCGCCCGTAGCGCTCGGCCACGAAGCGCTCGAAGGCTGACGTCCTATCGAAGGGGTTGTCGCCCGCGCCGCCCGAGAGGTACGCGCCTACGAAGTCGTTGCGCACGTGCGCCGGCTCGCCCGCGTCCTGGAGCACGGCGAGCGTGCCGCCGAGGGCGAGCAAAGCGCGCGCGAGCGCCGTGTTGCGCCCGGCCCGCTCGGGCGCGGACACGGCGGCCTCAAGCTCGCGCGTGAACGCCGCGAGGCCCACGTCGTTGTCCGCCGACACGAGCCACTCGGTCGCGGGCAGGCCCGTGAGATTGAAGTCGGTCCCCGTCGCGAGCGCGCGAAAGGTGCCGTCGTCGAGCAGCGACTTGACTGCGTGCGCGAACGCGGCGGCGTCGCCCGCGCCGCCCAGGCCCGCGCCGCGCGCCGGATCGTAGAACAGGTTCTTCCCGCGCTCCGCGGGCGTCTGGGCGATGACCGAGCCGGCGACGACCCAGGCCAGCGCCGCGGCAACGCCGTCCTCGCCCGGGCGGTAGCCGTCGGCGGGATCGAGCGCGCCGAGGCGCGCGCGCAGCGAGCGCGCCTCGGCTGCGGGCAGGTCCGCCTCGCGCAGACGCAAAGGCTCGAACAAGCCGAGCGGACGGGCCAGGCGGCGCGAGAGCACCTTGTGCAAGCTCGACGCGAGCACGGCGCGCTCGGTGAGCCCGGCGTGCGTCGTGGCCGGATCGTAGGCGCGCGCCGGGCCCGACGTCGCCGAGAGCGCGAACGCGAAGACGACCAGGCACAAGACCGGGCGGAAGGCCGGATTGATGACGGCTCCTGCCTTGCCGCGGCCCGGAGCGCTCATGGTTTCGTCCCCTCCGGCGCGGCGGGCACGGGCTCGGGCGGCAGCTCGGGCAGCCTCGACTCCACGAGCTTCGCCAGCTTCGCGATCTGCGCCGTCTCGGGACACTGAGAGGCACCGCAGGTGAGGGACGCGACGACGCCACGCTCGCGCACGAGGAAGGCGAGGCCGTTGATCTCGCCCGAGCGCGCGCGCAGCGAGGCGTCGCCGATCTCGTCGGTGGCGCGCGCGCCCGGCAGCTCCTCGAGCAGCTTGCGGTACTGGGCGTCGGCGGCCGCGGGCCCGAGGCGCCACACGCGCAACCCGACGTCGTACCCCTCCGGTTTCCCGACCGCCTTGAAGTGGCGGCTATCGTAGAACTCGGTCGTGGGGAGATCGGTCAGCTTG
>DASZFV010000224.1:0-3781 GCA_035939455.1 Polyangia bacterium | reverse complement strand
GCCTCGCTCGCTCCTTCCCGATCGCGTGCGCCGTCATGCTGTGCGCGTTCGCGGGTTGTGCCAGCTCGACGGTGCTGCAGACGCAACCGCCGGGCGCGCGCGTGTCGATCAATGGCGCCGTCGTCGGAAACACGCCCTATACGCTCACCGACACGAAGATCGTCGGCTCGTCGACGCCCATCCACCTCGAGTACCCCGGCTACGCGCCGCTCGACGTGACCATATCGCGCAACGAGGAAGTCGACATCCTGCCGCTCATCGCCGGGATCTTCGTCTTGGTCCCTCTCTTGTGGCTTATGAAGTATCAGTCCACGCACGTTTATCAGCTGCAACCTCCGGGCGCTGGATACGCCCCGGCGCCGAATGGCTGGGCCCCGCCCGCCCAGGGCTACCCGCCGCCTGCCGCAGGTCCCGCCGGATATCCACCGCCTCCCCCGGGGTACCCGCCTCCCGCGCAGTAGCGCGATGGTCGTCGGCGACGGGCGCGCTCAGCTGAGGGCGCGCGCGATGAAGTCCGGGTGCGGGCCGAGCCCCAGAAAGCCCGCCGTTCCGAGCACGAGACCGAAGGCGGCGAATCCGCCGACGTGTCGACGCGCGGCCGGGCGAAGACTGAGATTATCTAATTATTTCAACTATGACCACGTCGCGCCCCGTCACGAAGTGACCTCGGCCCTGTTCGGCGCCGCCGGCGGCCGGTTACTATGGAGCGATGCGAAGTTTCCGTCTCGTGTCCAAGATATTTCCGGCGTCGCTGTTCTTGGCCTGTATCGGCGCTTGCCAGGGAAGCATCTCGCGCGGCACGCAGCCCTCGGGGGTCGGGGGCTCGAGCACGGGCGAGGCTGGAACGGTTCGCGCCGCGGGCCAGACAGGCGCGGGCGGCATGCCGACGGGCGCCGCCGGCGACGGCACGGGCGGCGGCGCCGAGACGGGCGCCGCGGGCACGCTGGGCTCGGACGCAGCCGTCGGAACGACGGACGCGACGGGCGCCGCGGGCGCGAGCGTTCCATCGACGTTCCCCGCGCGTTTCGCCGCGCCCTACGTCGAGACTTGGAACAACGCCTCGCTCACCGATCTCGCGACGGCGACGGGCAACAAGTTCTACACGCTCGCGTTCGTCATCGGGAGCAACGGCTGCACGCCGGCGTGGAACGGCAGCAAGTCAGTCGCGGGCGACACGTACTGGGCGAACCAGATCTCGAACCTGCGCAAGGCGGGCGGCGACGTCCTCGTCTCGTTCGGCGGCCAGGCCGGCGTGGAGCTCGGCGATGCCTGCAAGACCGTCGAGGCCGCTCAGGCCGCGTATCAGGCCGTCATCACGAAGTACAAGCTCACGTGGATCGATCTCGACATCGAGAGCGGCGCCGAGAAGAATACGACGGACATCGATCGGCGCAACAAGGCGCTCAAGAACCTGCAGACCATGAACCCCGGCCTCCGGATCTCTTACACGCTGGCCGTCGCGCCGTCGGGGCTCCCGAACGCCGACCGAAACGTGCTCGCCAACGCGAAGACCAACGGCGTGCGCGTCGACACCGTCAACATCATGGCGATGGACTACGGCTCGTGCAACATCGACATGGGCAACGCGGCCATCATGGCGGCCATGGCCACGCAAGCGCAGCTCCAAACGCTCGGCACGACCTCGCTCGTCGGCGTGACGCCCATGATCGGCGTCAACGACACCTCCTGCGAGAACTTCACGACCGCGAACGCCTCGGCGCTCATGGCCTTCGCGCAGGACAACGCCTTCATCAATCTGCTCGCGTTCTGGGCCATCAGCGCCGACAGCAACCACAGCTACCTGAACATCTTCAAGGCGCTACACTGAGCGTCCTCACAACGACCTCACGTAATCGAGCAACGCCGCGCGCTCCGACGGCGACAGATCGAGCCCGAAGGCGTGGCCGTTCACCGGGCCCGCGCCGCGCGCGCCGCCCGCGTAGCCGGCGTCGAGGCGTTGCGGATCGAGCAGCGCATCGAGATCCGGCAGCGTCCCGTCGTGGAACAGCGTCGGCCGCTCTCCGACGCCGCGCAGGGACGGCACGCGGTAGAGGCCCGTGCCTCGGTCCAGCGACAGACCGAGCCGCGGATCCGTTCCGACCTCGGCGAGTGGGCGCGGCGCGCTCGTGAGGCCGTCGCCCGCGTGACAGCCCGAGCAGCGCGCCGCGAAGAGCGCGCGTCCCGGTGTCTCGGCCACCGGCGCCGCGGGCAAGCCGTCGGCGAGGCTCCACAGGTACTGCGCGATGGCGAGCGCGACGATGCGCGGCGGCCGAATGGCCTGCCCGTGCGACGTGATGAGGAGCGTCTCGATCCGGATCGCGAGCGACACGACGTCGAGCTGGCGCACCGTCGCGTCGTACTGAAGGTGAGAGAGAAACCGCAGGGGGCGAAGATCGGAGACGCGCTCGGGCAACGACGCATCGCTCGTCGTGACGTCGTTGCGGCCCGGCCCCCACGCGAGGAGGTTCGAGCTGGTCACGTCGTCGATCGCGGCGCTGTCGTGGATCATGCTGCCCAAGTCGAGGTGGGCGCTCGGCAGCCCGGGCACGAGGCGGCCCCCGACGACGTCGGCGTGGCAGGACGCGCACGACAGCGCGAGCGCGGTGCCCCCCGCGACCTCGACGGCGACGATGCCGCCGACGCCGCGTGTCCCGTCGAGCCAGAGGCCGTAGCGCTGGGCGTCGTCGCGCGTGAGCGGCGCGAGCGCCGTCGGCGCGAGCTGCGCGGGGTAGCGGAAGAACGCCTCCTCGCCGAGCGCGACGAGCGACATCGAAGGGTCCCAGGTCGCGTCGTCGGGGAGCTCGAGGGCGCGCGCGTCGGCGGGCAACGCGAGCGGCGGCGCGGCGTCGAGCGCGCTCGCGGCGACGGGCGCGACGAGCGGGTTCCATGCGTCGAGTCGCTCCCAGTCGTCGGCCGCGCCCGTCGCGTAGCGTGCGAGGCGCAACTGCGAGTACCGGTTGGCGGGATTGACGAGCGAGTCGACGAGCGCGCGGCGGCGGCTCGCGGCGTCGCGCAGGTACGCGACCTGCGGATCCCCGCCGGTGCCGGGGGTGTTCGCGTCGCACGCGCCCGCCGCCAGCGCGAGCACGCACACGGCGCGCGCGAGCCCGCGGCGTGCCGAGCGCGGCGCGCTCACCCCGCGCACTGCGAAGTGGCGCACGCCCACGATTTGCCCGCGGGGTCGTAGCGGCAGTCGCCGGCGCCGCCCCGAACCTGGCAATCCGCGTCGTCCACGCACGTGTCTTTCTCCGTGTGGCAGTAGTACCCGACGACGCCGCCGTAGTTGCCGCAGCTCCCGAGAGAAGGCGAGCAGTAACCGCCCGCGGCGCAGTCGTGGTCGACGCGGCAATTGCCGGCCTTGCAAACGTTCACCGACGTCGTCGTCGCCGGCGCGACGATCCCTTGCGCCGTGGACCGGCACTCGCACGGACCGCCCATCTGCGCGCAGTCGGCGTCCGTCGAGCACGTGTCGTAGCTGCACTGGCAGCCGGCCAACCGCCCTCCCGACGAGCACCGACCGTTGGCGCCCGCGGTGCAGTCCTCGTCCTTCCCGCAGCCGAAGCCCGCGTCCACATTCGTGGCGGTGCACAGGCCCGCCGGACGATCGGTGGGGCACGCAGCGGCCGCCGCGCGGTGCTTCTGCGGCACGCGCCCGCTCATCCCGCCGACGCCGCCCGAGCCGCCGGTCCCGGGCGTCCCCGCCGCGCCCGTCGTCCCCGCGCCGCCCGTCAGCCCGGCCGCGCCCGCCGTCCCCGCGCCGCCCGTCACCCCGGCCGCGCCC
>DASZFV010000223.1:0-13331 GCA_035939455.1 Polyangia bacterium | reverse complement strand
AAAGACCCGCCGGGAGCTTATGGCCTCGGCGAAAGGAGAAGAGACAATGCATCCAGCAATGGTGTCGTGGTGGCGTGCGCGGCGGGTGAGCTGCGGCGATGGCGAGGGCGCGAGCTGTGGACCCGGTGGCGGAGCGCGGGGGTGGCACAGACAGGGGGGCGGAGCAGGTTGGGGCGGGGGGCCGCCCGCGGGCGACGGTGGCGAGGGCGACGGTTTCGGCGGCGGCTCGTTCGGCGTGAGGCGCCCGTTGCGGTTTCTGGCCTACAAGCTGGAGCTCGACGAGCGTCAGGTCGCCGCGCTGGCCCGCATCCTCGACGAGCTCAAGATCGAGCGCGCGCAGGGTGAGGTCGATCGCCGCCGCACGCTGACGGCCTTCGCCGACGCCGTCGGCGCCGCGTCGTTCGACGAGGCGCGCGCGAAGGAAGCGGGCGCGCTCCGGGTCGCGACGGCCGAGCGCCTGCGCGACGCCGTCACGAAGGCCCTCGGGGCCATCCACGCGCTCCTCGAGCCCGATCAGCGAGAGCGGCTCGCCTATCTCATCCGGACGGGTGCGCTCGGCATATGACCGACAGGCCGGGAGGGACCCGCGAGCGCGGGACCCTCCCGGCGCCTCTCGCGAGCTGAGTCACGCCCGTGGGATTGAATCGAGGTGGAAAATCATGATCAGTGCAGTCAAGATGGACGTCGATCGAGACCAAGCGTTGCTGGACGCGTATTCGCGGACGGTGACGTCCGTCGCGGAGCAGGTGAGCGCCTCGGTCGTAAAAATTGAGGTGGTGGGGCCGGCGTCGGCGGACAAGGGGCGCGGGCCGCGGCAAGGGGGCGAGCCGGGGATCGGCAGCGGGTCGGGTTTCGTCGTGACGCCCGACGGGTATGTCCTCACGAACAGCCACGTCGTGAGCGGCGCGAAGCGCATCACCGTCGCGCTGCTCGACGGAGAGCGCGCGGCCGCGAGCCTCGTGGGCGACGATCCCGACACCGATCTCGCCGTCGTGCGCATCGACGCGCCCCACCTCACGTCGCTGTCGTTCGCGGACTCGGGCGCGCTGCGCGTGGGACAGGTCGCGATCGCCGTGGGCAATCCGTATGGCTTCGACTGTACGGTCACGACGGGCGTCGTGAGCGCGCTCGGGCGCTCGCTGCGCACGAAGTCCGGCCATCTCGTCGACGACGTCATCCAGACGGACGCCGCGCTCAACCCCGGCAACTCGGGCGGGCCGCTCGTCGACGCGCGCGGCCAGGTCATCGGCGTCAACACGGCCATGATCATGCCCGCGCAAGGCATCTGCTTCGCCATCGCCGCCAACACGGCCAGCTTTGTCATGGGCAAGCTCATCCACGAAGGCCGCATCCGGCGCGCCTACCTCGGCGTCGCGGGTCAGAACGTCCCGCTGCACCGCCGCGTCGTGCGCTTCCACGAGCTGCCGAACGAGACGGGCGTTTTCGTGGTGTCGACGGAGCCCGACAGCCCCGCCGCCAAGGCCGGCCTGCGCGACGGCGACCTCATCGTCGGCTACGGCGACCGTCCCATCGCGGGCATCGACGACCTGCACCGCCTCCTCACCGAGGAGCAGGCGGGCGTCGCCTCGAAGCTCACGATCATCCGCGACCTCAAGAAGCAGGTGCTGGAGGTCGCGCCGTCGCTGCGCCGCTGACCGACCGTCGGAGCCTCTCGACGCCATCACGCCGTTCGTCCATTTCACGTGGCCGCGCGGAAACTGCGTTATCCTTCGTCGGCCATGTCGTCGTCGCCCCAGTTCGCCGTGAATCTCGCCACCGCCCGCAAGCCGCGACCCAAGGATGCAGAGCTCGTCTTCGGCCGCACGTTTACAGACCACATGGCCATCGTCGACTACGAGGCCGACCGCGGCTGGTTCGATCCGCGCGTCGTCCCCTACGGGCCGCTCACCCTCGATCCGGCGGCGGCAGTTCTTCATTACGGCCAGGAGCTCTTCGACGGCCTCAAGGCGTTTCGCGCCTCCACGGGCGAGGTGCAGATCTTCCGGCTCGACCGTCACGCCAAGCGCATTCACGACGGCGCGCCGCGTCTGTGCATGCCCTCGATCGACGAGGCGCTCATGCGCGAATCGGTGCTGGCGCTCGTGCGCGCCGATCGCGAATGGGTGCCGACGGCGCCGGGGACGTCGCTCTACATTCGACCCACGCTGGTCGCCACGGAGCCGTTCCTCGGCGTGCGCCCGTCGAAGCGTTACCTCTACTTCGTGATCGCGTCGCCCGTGAGCGGCTACGGCGGCGAGGTGTTCTCGCCCGTGCGCATCTGGGTCGAGGACAAGTACGTCCGCGCCGCTGTCGGCGGCCTCGGCGGCGTCAAGTCGGGCGCGAACTACGTCGCGAGCTTGCTAGCGGCCGAGGAGGCCAAGGCGCGCGGCTACGCGCAGGTGCTGTGGACCGACGCCGCCAACCACCGCTACTTCGAGGAGGTGGGGACGATGAACCTCGTCGTCCGCATCGGCGACGAGTTTGTGACGCCGCCCCTCGGCGGCAGCATCCTCTCGGGCGTGACGCGCGACTCGATCATCACGCTGCTGCGAGACTGGGGGATGCCCGTGAGCGAGCGGCCCATCGCGATCGACGAGCTGCTCGCGGCGCACCGCAACGGCGCGCTGCGCGAGGTCTTCGGTTGCGGAACGGCCGCCGTCATCACGCCCGTGGGCGAGCTCGGCTGGCGCGGCGAGAGGCTCGTCATCAACGGCGGCCAGGCCGGCGAGATGGCCCGCCGCCTCTACGACGCCATCACCGACATCCAGAACGGCCGCGCGCCCGACAAGCACGGCTGGATGACGCTCGTCGACTGAACGCCGACTATGTCGACCTCGTGAAGAGCTGGCCGCGTGTCGCCTGGTAGGCGCTGTTGCGGATGAGCTCGCGCACCTGGCGCGGGTCGGGCACGCCGACGAGGCGCACGCGCGCGTTCGTGGGATCCGACGAGAGGATCGCGATCTGGCCGATGCCCAGCACGCGCTCGACGAAGGTCTGGCGGAAGGTGATGTCGTCGATCGTGCGCACGTCGATCTCGACGAGCGACTTCGACAGGACGCCGCTCTCGACCACGATGCGCTGGTTCGAGACGCCGTAGCGGTGGCTGCGCAGGACGAGCGTGCGCCACCCGAGCCGCACGAGCCGCGCGCCCACGGCGACGGCGACTGCCAGCATGATCGCCGTGCGCGCGCCGTCCTCGTGCTCGGCGACGAGGTCGGCGGCGTCGCGCGACGTGTGCCTCACGAGATCGCGCAAGGGCGCGTAGGCCAGGTACACGACGAGAGGCACGATGAGCGCGAACAGTGCCGTAGCGACGATGGAGACCGCCATGGCCTTGAGCGAGGGGGTTCCTTCCCACAGGATTTCTTCGTTGGCGGGCGCCGCCGCGCGGCCGCCCTGAAAGACGTTGCCCGCGATCGTCGCGCCGCCGAACGGGAAGCCGCACTGCGGGCAGCTCACCGCAGCGCGCGACACCTGGGCCTTGCACTCGGGACACGGGACGAGCGCCATTGCCGCGAGCGTACCACCGCGGCGCGGGAGCGGCCGCCCGCAAAGGGGGCCACGCGTTCGCTTGGCTACCGAGCGCGCTGCTCGGTCGCGGCCTTCTTGAAGTCGATGAACGTGACGCCGTCGACGGCGGGAGCGGTGGGCTTGTGGCGGGCGGGCGTCGGCCCGGCGCCGTTTGCGACGGCGCTGCGCAGCCGCGGCGCCGGCGGCTCGGCGGCTCGAGGCAGCGGCTTCAGCACGAAGGGAACGCGCTCTTGTGCGCGCGGCTTCATCTCGAGGATCCGCGTGAGCGGCGCGAAGCCGGGGCCGCGGACGGTCACGCTGTACCGACCGGGCGATGCCTCGAGGAGCATGGGGGACCGATCCGCCATCTTCTGGCCGTCGATGTAGATCTCGGCCTCGGGCGGCTCCGTGACGATCTCCACGCGACCTGGGGCGTGCAGGAGCGCGTGGCGCGCGAACGCGAAGATCGCCCCGCCCATTACGAGCGTCGCGACAATGAAGAGGCGCAAGCGTGCCCGCCAGCGCGACTGCTCGTGCGGCAGCACGACGCGCGCGCGCGCGCCGGCGAGAGCCGCGCCCGCGATGCGTGGGGGCGGGGCCGCCATCTCCTCGCGCTCGGGCTCGGGCTCGAGCTCGATCTCGGCGAGCACCCGCTGCACCTCGGCGAGGTCCTGCCAGCGATCGGCGCGCTTCTTCTCGAGGGCTCGCATGACGACCTCCTGCGCGCGGGCGGGGATGGCGAGGTCGGGGCGGCGCTGGCGCGGCGGCTGGGCCGGATCGCGCAGGTGCATGAGCAGCACGCGGGGCACGTCCTCGCCCCGGAAGGGGACGTCGCCCGTGAGGACCTGGTACATGAGGCACCCGAAGGCGTACACGTCGTCGCGCGCGTCGGGCGGCTGGCCCTGCGCCTGCTCGGGCGGCATGAACTCGGGCGTGCCGCACACGCCCTCGGCGCCGCCGATGTCGCCACGCGCGTTCGCGATGCCGAAGTCGACGACCTTGACGTACTCGACTGCGCCAGTCGACTCTTCCCTGCGGCCTACGAGGACGTTCTCCGGTTTGACATCGCGGTGAACGACGCCGATGGCGTGCGCCGCGGCGAGCGCGCCCGCGATCTGCCCGAGCAGCGGCTTGGCGCGCTCCCAGGGCATCGGACCCTCTTTGTCGAGGACGTCGTAAAGGGTCGCCCCGTTGACGTACTCCATGGCCAGGAACACGAACCCTTCGGGCGAACGTCCGCTGTAGAAGATGTCGATGACGTTGTCGTGGCGGATCTCGGCGGCGATGCGCGCCTCTCGCAGGAAGCTCTCGACGACCTGCGGCTCGCTCGCGAGCTCGGGCAGCAGCACCTTGAGCACGATCGTCGCGCCCACGCCCGTGTGCTCGGCGAGGTAGACGCCCGCCATCGCGCCCTCTCCCAGCTTCGCGAGGATGCGGTAGCGCCCCGAGAGCACCTGCCCCACGAGCGGGTCCTGCGCTACACCGGAGAGGACCATGCGCTATGTCAGCGTAACACGGCCCTTGACGCGTTTGCGCGCACGGCGCCCGCGTCAGGTTCGTGGCGCGGATCGAGCGTCGTGGTAGCGTCGCGCTCTCGACCGGAGGTCGTGCAACATGGCATCGGACTTTGCGGGCAGGCACGTCGTCGTGACGGGAGGAACGGGCGCGCTCGGGCACGCTCTCGTGCAGGCGTTCCTCGACGCAGGTGCGGTCTGCCACGTTCCCCACCGGGGCGCGGCCCCGGCCGAGCTGCCCACCTCGGAAAGCCTGCGGCTCGTTGGGGGCGTCGAGCTCGCCGACGAGGCGCGCGTCATGCGATTTTACGCCGACTTGCCCGACCTGTGGGCCTCCGTGCACGCCGCCGGGGGCTTCGCCGCCGCGCCGGCGACCGAGACGCCGCTGGCCGCGTTGCGCGCGCAATTCGACCAAAATCTCGTGAGCGCCTTCCTGTGTAGCCGCGAGGCCGCCCGCCACTTCGGGCAGCGCGGCGCGCCGGGTGGCCGCATCGTCAACGTCGCGTCGCGCGCGGCCATCGAGCCGGCGGGCGGCTCGCTCGCCTATACGATTTCGAAGGCAGGCGTTGCCGCGCTCACGCGCGCGCTCGCGGTCGAGATGAAGGCCGCCGGGGTTCTCGTCAACGCCGTCGTCCCGTCGATCATCGACACGCCGGCCAATCGCAAGGCGATGCCGGGCCCGCCCGAGGTCGTCGCGCGCTGGAGCAAGCCCGCCGACGTCGCAGCGACGATCCTCTGGCTCGCGAGCCCGGAGAATCGGTTGACGACGGGCGCCCTCGTTCCGGTGTAGCTCTGAGTGTCCCTTGCGCGACGAACTGCGACACGGTTGAAACGGACCGGAAACCCTGCTCGGACAACAAAAAACACACCCTGACAATTCAGCGACAATTGAAGGCGTACATTGTGCGCCATGCAGCTTTCGTCACTGGTCGTCGGCACTTACCTCGTCATCCTGCTGGCGCTCGCCGCTTACGGATTTCACCGCACGTCGCTCGTCTGGATGTTCTACCGGTTCCGCGACAAGCGTCCGCGCCCGTTGGGCATGTTCGCCGATCTGCCGGCCGTGACGGTTCAGCTTCCGCTCTTCAACGAGATGTACGTCGTCGAGCGACTCCTCGAGGCCGTCGCGGGCATCCGCTACCCGCGTGACCGCTTCCAGATCCAGGTGCTCGACGATTCGACCGACGAGACGCAGGAGATCTGCAAGCGCAAGATCGCCGAGCTGTCGCTGCGCCTCCCCCAGCTGGACATCGAGTACGTCCACCGCGTCGACCGCTCGGGCTTCAAGGCGGGCGCGCTCGAGAACGGGCTGCGCACGGCCAAGGGCGAGTTCATCCTGATCTTCGACGCCGACTTCCTGCCGCTGCCCGACGTGCTCGAGCGCAGCATCCACTACTTCCTCGACCGGCGGGTCGCCGTCGTGCAGTGCCGCTGGGAGCACGTCAACCGCGACTTCTCCGCCCTCACCGAGGTGCAGGCCCTCATGCTCGACGGGCACTTCATCATGGAGCACGCCGGACGCAACTGGTCGGGGCGCTTCTTCAATTTCAACGGCACGGCCGGCATGTGGCGGCGCTCGGCCATCGCGGACGCGGGCGGCTGGCAGCACGACACGCTCACCGAGGACATGGACCTTTCGTACCGGGCGCAGCTGCGCGGCTGGAAGTTCATCTACGTCCCCGAGATCACGGCGCCCGCCGAGCTGCCCGTCGAAATGTCGGCCTTCAAGTCGCAGCAGTTCCGGTGGGCCAAGGGCTCGGTGCAGGTAGCGCGCAAGCTCCTGCCGACGATCCTGCGCTCGAACGCCACCTTCGCGCAGAAGTGCGAGGCGTTCTTCCACCTCACGAACAACCTCGCGTACCCGCTGCTCGTCGTGCTATCGCTGCTGCTGCTGCCCAACCTGGCGCTGCGCACGCACCACGGCTGGCGCGAGGTGCTGACCATCGATCTGCCGCTGTTCTTCGGCACGACGATGTCGATCGCGTCCTTTTATCTGGCGTCGCAGCGGGAGATCGCGCTCATGCGCAACCCGGGAGTGCCGCCGAAGTTCCAGTGGGCGACGCTCAAGCGCTTGCCGCTCGTCATGTCGATCGGCATTGGCCTTTGCATCAATCAAACGCGGGCCGTGCTCGAGGCCCTCGCGGGCCGCGAGACCGAGTTCGTGCGCACGCCCAAGCACGGCATCCGCGGCAGGCTCGAGAGCTGGTCGAGCAAGAAGTACCGCGCCGCTAAGTCGATCACGCCCTTCATCGAGCTCGGCATGGCCGCCTACTTTGTCGTGGCGATCGCCGTCGCGTTCGATCACCGGCACTACATGTCCGTGCCCTTCCTCGCGCTCTTCCTGGCGGGCTTCGGCTACGTCGGCTGGGTGTCACTCTGGCAGGGCGGCATCGGCCTGGCCGTGCGCGGCGCCTTCGCGCGCTTCCTGCCCCGCCCCGCGGCGACCATCGTCGTGCCGCCTCCGCCGTTCGTCGTCATGAACGCGAAGTCGGCGACCGCGCAGGACGTGTCGTTCGGCAAAGAGCCGGTCGAGGCGCTCGCCGCCTCGGGCGCGGCCGTTCAGTAAGGCTGCCGCGGGGGCTTAGAACGCCTTTTTGATCAGGTCTTCGATCTTCGTCTTCGGCACGGCGCCCACGACCTGGCCTACGACCTTGCCCTCCTTGAAGAGGAGCAGCGTCGGGATGCTGCGAATGTCGTACTGAGACGAGAAGTTGGGGTTCGAGTCGATGTCGCACTTGCCGACGCGGATCTTGCCGTCGTAGTCCTTAGCGAGCGCCTCGACGTGGGGCGCGATCGCGCGGCAAGGCGCGCACCACACGGCCCAGAAGTCCACGAGCACCGGGAGCTTCGAGTCGAGGATCTCGGTCTTGAAGTTCGAGTCCGTCACCTCGACGAGGGTTTCGCTGGCCATGGCGACATGGCTTAGCACGCCGTGCCGCGGAGTCCAAGGGCCGGCGGCCCTCCGGCGGGCCCGCGTGGTAGATCTAAGGCGTGTCGATTCTGACGGCGCTAGAGCTCGGGGCCTACGCGCTGGCGTCGCTGCTCTATCTCGGCTTCCTCGTGGGGCTGCGCGACAAGCCGGGGCGTCTCGCGCTCATGGTGGCCGTGTTGCTGCACCTCGGCGACATCGGCGCGCGCTGCGTCCACGGCATGAACCCCATCTCGTCCACGCCCGAGGCCCTGTCGTTTATCTCGTTCCTCCTCGCGGCTGGGTACCTCGTCGGCTCCCTGCGCTACGGACTCCCCTCGGCCGGCGCGTTCGCGGCGCCCGCGGCGCTCGCGCTCCTGCTACTCGCGCGCGTCGTGCCCGCAGAGGCGGGCGCGCCCGCCATGGGCACGCTCGGCTACACGCACATCCTGCTCGCGACAGTGGGCGTCGCCGTCTTCTTCATCGCGGCCGTCCTGGCCATCGTCTACCTCTTCCAGGACCGCCAACTCCGCCGCAAGGAGTTCGGCCGCGTCACCGACCGCGGCACGCCCCTCGACACGCTCGATCGCCTCGCGGCGCGCTGCGTGTCGCTGGGCTTCCCGATCTTCACCGTCGCGATCGTCACGGGCGCGATGTGGATCGCACGCCTCGGCGTCTTGCACGGCGCGGCCGCCCTGCGCCCCGAGTACGTGCTGGCGGTCGTGACCTGGATCGCGTTCGCCGTGCTGCTCGTGGCGCGCCTCGGCGGCGGGTGGCGCGGGCGGCGCGCGGCGTGGCTCACGCTGGGCGGCTTCGGGGGGACGGTGCTCGTGCTCGTCGTCTACTTTCTGAGGCACGCGGCGTAGGCATGGCGGCGAAGGCGCCTGCCACGATCGACGTCGTCGTCCTCGGCGTCTCGCACCGCACGGCGCCCGTCGCCTTGCGTGAGCGGCTCAGCGTCGTGCCCGACCAGATGGACGCGACGCTGCGCGAGCTCAAGACGCTGCCGGGCGTGCGCGAAGTGGCGCTCCTCAGCACGTGCAACCGCGTCGAGATCTACGCCGTCGCGAGCGACACCGACGCCGCGCTGCGCGCGCTCGGCGCCGACCTCGCGCGCCGCGCCGGCATGCTCGACGCCGAGATCGAGCCTCATCTTTACGCGCGCACCGAGCGCGACGCCGTCAAGCACCTGTTCCGCGTCGCCTCCAGCCTCGACTCGCTCGTCGTGGGCGAGCCCCAGATTCTGGGCCAGGTCAAGACGACGCGGGATCTGGCCGCCAAAGCCGAGACCGTAGGCCCCGTACTCTCGACCTGCTTTGAGCGTGCCTTCCGCGTCGCGCGCCGCGTGCGCCGCGACACTGAAATCGCGCGCAACCCCGTGTCGGTGAGCTCCGTGGCGGTCGAGCTCGCGCACAACGTCTTCGGCGACTTCAACGGCAAGAGCGTCCTCGTCGTGGGCGCCGGGAAGATGTCCGATCTCGCCGCGCGCGCGCTGCGCTCGCGCGGCGCCGCGCTCACCGTGACGAACCGGACGCGCGCGCGCGCCGAGGAGCTGGCCGCCGCCGTGCAGGCCGACGTCGCCGACTTCGCCGACCTGGCTGGCGCGCTGGGGCGAGCCGACATTGTCATCGCCTCGACGGGGGCGCAACGCCCCGTGCTGACGCGGGAGCTCCTCGCGCGCGTGCAGCGCGCGCGCCGCGGGCGCTCGCTGTTCCTCATCGACATCGCCGTTCCGCGCGACGTCGAGCCGTCAGTGACCGAGCTCGAGGGCGTCTACGTCGCCGACATCGACGATCTACAAAAGGAAGCTGCCAAGCACCTCGCGGGCCGCCAGGGCGAGGCGGTTCAGGCGGAGTCGATCGTCGAAGAGGAGGTCACGCGTTTTCTCCAGACCATGGGCGGACGCCAACTCGCGCCGACCGTGACGGCGATGCGCAGCCACTTCATCGGTCTCGCGCACGGCGAGGCCGAGAGGTTCCTCGCGGGCATGGAGCATCTCTCCGAGAGGGATCGCAACGCCATCGTCGCCTTCGCGGACGCGTTCGCGAAGAAGCTCCTGCACCTGCCCCAACTGGCCCTCAAGAAGGACGCCGGCGAGGCCGTCTCGCTCGTGGCGGCCGTGCGCGCGCTCTTCGATCTGCAGGGCGCCGAGCCGCTGCCCGAGGGTGAGCGGGGCGAGGCCCTGGCCGAGACACCCGGCGTCGCGGGTCGCGAGGAGCCCTCGTGAGCCCGGGGTGCCTCGTCATCGGCACGCGTGGCAGCACGCTCGCGCGCTGGCAGGCGGCGCACGTGGCGCGCGCGCTCGTGGCCGCGCACCCCGGCCTCGAGATCGAGGAGCGCATCCTCGTCACTGAGGGCGACCGCGTGCAGACGGGCGCCGTCATCGAGCTCGGCGGCAAGGGCGTGTGGGTCAAGGAGATCGAGGACGCGCTCCTCGCGGGCACGATCGATCTCGCCGTGCACAGCCTGAAGGACGTGCCGGCCGCGCTCGCGCCCGGCCTAGCGCTCGTGGCCATCCCCGAGCGCGCCGACCCGCGCGACGCGCTCGTGAGCCGCTCGGGCGCGGGCCTGGCGGCGCTGCCGCCCGGCAGCCGCGTGGGTACGTCGAGCCTGCGCCGGGTCTGTCAGCTGCGGGCCGCGCGCGCCGATCTCCGCGTCGAGATCCTGCGCGGCAACGTCGACACGCGTCTACGCAAGGTCGCCGAAGGCATCGTCGATGCCGGCATCCTCGCGTGCGCCGGGCTCGATCGCCTCGGCGTCGCCGACCGCATCACAGAGCGTCTCACGATCGATCAGATGTTGCCGGCCATCGGCCAGGGCGCGCTGGCCCTCGAGGCGCGCCGCGCCGACGCGCGCGTCGTGGCGCTCGCGCGCGTCCTCGCCGATCCGGTGGCCGAGGTCACGGTCGCCGCCGAGCGGGCTCTGCTAGCTGGCCTGGGCGTGGGTTGCCGCACGCCCGTGGCGGGGCACGCCGTCATGCGCGACGGACGCGTCGTGCTGCGGGGCCTCGTGGGGCGCCCCGACGCTTCCGAAATGATCCGCGAGGAAGCCTCGGGAGCGGCGGCCGAGGCGGCGGCGCTGGGGGCCGACGTGGCGCGCCGGCTTCTGTCCCGCGGGGCCGACCGGATCTTACGCGAGCTCGAGTCGGTCAAGTAAGTACCTGAAATGACAGGGACCAGATGTTGGCTGCTTGACCGCGAGCAGCGGGAGCGCTATCTGCAACGGCTCATTATGGTCGGTTTCGGGCCCCACAACCCGGCTGCAAATGCTCCGACAAGCCCCTCAATGGACGCTCCGACAGGCTTCGCGAGGGCTCCATCCTTCTTTAGTGTTGAGGCCAACGCGCCGACGTTTCCGGCTGCGTTGCGCCAACTTCCGAAGCCTCCCGCGCGCCTCTGGACCCTGGGCCGACTGCCCCGGGCGGGCGAGCGCCTGCTTGCCATCGTCGGCTCTCGGGCCGCGTCCGCCGCGGGCTGCCGGGCCGCCGAGCGTATGGCCGCGGCTGCCGCGGGCGCCGGCGCGAGGGTCGTCTCGGGCGGAGCGCTCGGCATCGACGCGGCCGCCCACCGCGGCGCCATCGGGGCGGGCGGCGCGACCTTCGCCGTGCTCGGCTGTGGCGTCGACGTGACCTACCCGGACCGTCATGGCCCGCTCTTCGAGGATGTCGCCCGCGCGGGCGGGTTGCTCTCGGAGTACGCGCCGGCCACGCCGCCGCGCTCGGGTCAGTTTCCCGTACGCAACCGCATCGTCGCCGCGCTCGCCGAGGCGACGGTCGTCATCGAGGCCAAGCAGGGCTCGGGAGCGCTCATCACGGCTCGGCTCGCGCGCCGGCTCGGCCGCCGCGTCCTCGCCATGCCTGGCAGCGCCGGGTGCGACGAGCTCATCGCCACGGCAGCCGCGCTGCCCGTCGACGACGAGCGCGCGCTGCTCGATCGACTCGCGGGCGTGGCCCCGCCGGCGCCCGAGGTCCCGCTCAGCCTGGCCGCCCTCGTCGGCGCGTTGCGGGCGGGCGCTGCGGCGCCCGTCGATCTGGCGCTGAGCATGGGGACGACGTTGCCCGAGGTGCTCGCCGCGCTCGCGGAGGCGGAGCTTTACGGGTGGGCGCGGCGCCTTCCCGGCGGACGATTCGAGGTGCTTCGTGCCAACTAAGAAGGCAGCAAAGACGGCGGCCGCTTCGCCCGAGGGCGCGGACATCGCCGCCCCGCAGGCCGTACCGAACAAGAAGGCGGCGAGCAGGACGGCCAAGCCCGCGAAGCCCTCGACCGCGAAGCCCTCGACCGCGAAGGAGGGCGGCGCCGTCGTCGTCGCCAAGATCGGCGCGCCGGCTGCGAAGGCGGCGGCCAAAGCGAAAGGCGCGCCCAAGAAGAAGGCCGCGGCCGAGCCGGGCGCGCAGGCGCCCGCGCGCACGCGGCGCATGAGCGAGGCGCTCGTCATCGTCGAGTCGCCCGCGAAGGCGAAGACGATCAAGAAGTACCTGGGCGCGGGCTACATCGTGAAGGCCTCGGTGGGCCACGTGAAGGATCTGCCCAAGAAGAAGATGGGCATCGACATCGAGCACGGCTTCCAGCCTGAGTACGTTGTCATCGAGACCAAGCAGAAGGTGCTCGCTGAGATCAAAGAAGCTGCCGCGAACGTCCACAGGGTCTACCTCGCGCCCGACCCCGATCGCGAAGGCGAGGCCATCGCCTGGCACATTGCTGAGGAGATCCGGCCCTCGAACCCCAACATCCAGCGCGTCCTATTCAACGAGATCACGAAGAAGGCCATCAACGAGGCCATCGGCCGGCCCACGACGCTCGACGTGAAGAAGTTCGAGGCGCAGCAGGCGCGGCGCGTGCTGGACCGCATCGTGGGCTATCAGATCAGCCCCGTGCTGTGGACGAAGGTGCGTCGCGGGCTGTCGGCCGGGCGTGTGCAGTCGGTGGCTGTGCGGCTCATCGCCGAGCGCGAGTCCGAGATCACGGCCTTCCTGCCACAGGAGTACTGGTCGGTCGAGGTGCAGGTCGAGGGGGCAACGCCGCCGCCGTTCACTGCCAAGTTCAGCAAACTCGACGGCAAGAAGGCCGAGCTGTCGCACGAGGGCCTGGCGCGCGAAGTGGAGGGCATCGTCAAGTCGACGCCGCTCGTCGTCAACGGCGTCGAGCGCAAGGAGCGTCGCAAGAACCCGCCGCCGCCGTTCATCACGTCGAAGCTGCAGCAGGAGGGCTCGAGCAAGCTGCGCTTCTCGCCCAAGCGGACCATGGGTCTCGCGCAGCGCCTGTACGAGGGCGTCGAGGTGGGTGAGGACGGCCTCGTCGGTCTCATCACGTACATGCGCACCGACTCGACGCGCCTGTCGGATGACGCCGTCACGGACGTGCGCGCCTACATTGGCGAGCGCTTCGGCGCCGACCGGCTGC
>DASZFV010000222.1:0-3590 GCA_035939455.1 Polyangia bacterium | reverse complement strand
GGGATCGAGACCTTCGAGCGGGTGGGGGGCATCCACGCCTTCATGGGCTGGCCGGGTCCCGTGGTGACGGACTCGGGCGGATACCAGATCTTCTCGCTGCCGGGTGAGCGCACGATCTCCGAGGCGGGCGCGCGCTTCCGGGGCTACGTCGACGGCCGCATCCATCACCTCGGGCCGGAGGAGTCGATCGCGATGCAGACGGCGATCGGGTCCGACGTCATGATGGTCCTCGACGAGTGCGTCGACGCCACCCTCGACGAGGGCGCCGTGCGGACGGCGATGCAACGGACCCATCGCTGGGCCCTGCGCAGCCTGGCGGCGCGCCGCAACACCGATCAGGCGCTGTTCGCGATCGTCCAGGGCGGCCTCGTGCCGGCCCTCCGTCGGGAGTCGGCGGCGTTCCTGACCGAGCAGCCGTTCGACGGCTTCGCGATAGGCGGCCTCGCCGTGGGCGATACGCGCGCGCAGCGCGAGGACATGACCGCCTTCGCCGCCGAGCTGCTGCCGGCGGACAAGCCGCGCTACCTCATGGGCGTCGGCACGCCGCCCGACCTGCTGCAGGCCATCGGCTGCGGCGTCGACATGTTCGACTGCGTCATCCCGACCCACCTCGCGTGGCAAGGCACGGCCTTCACGTCGACGGGCCGCGTCCGCATCTCGCGGGGACCGAACGCGCTCATCGACGAGCCGCTCGATGCGCGGTGCTCCTGCTCGACGTGCCGGACATTCAGCAGGAGCTATCTGCACCACCTCATCAAGAGCAGCGAGCCGCTCGGGCCGCGGCTGCTCAGCGTCCACAACCTGCACCACTATCTCGAGGTCATGCGCGAGGCGCGCGCGGCCATCGACGCCGGGACGTACGCGGCCTTCGCGCGCGACAAGGCGGCCGCGATCGATCGGCACGAGCACGCCGAGGCGCGCGCGTGACGGCGCACGAGCGCGCCGGCGCGCCCGCGCGTCACGAGGTGGTGCGCACCCGGGGAGGGGCGCTCGCCATGCGCAGCCTCGAGGCGGGCGAGGTCATGCACCCGGGGGTAGGACCGCTCGTCGAGGCCAAGCAGCTCTACGTGCGCCAGTCGCGGCTCGCCGAGAGGCTGCGTGACCCGGGGCGCGCGGCGCTCGTCGTGCTCGACGTGGGCCTGGGCGCGGGCTCGAACGCGCTCGCCGCGCGAGCCGAGGCGCAGCGCGCGCCGGCGGGAGCCGCGCGGCTCGAGCTCGTGAGCTTCGAGCGCGATCTGGGCGCGCTCGAGCTCGCGCTCGACACCGGGGCGGCCTTCGGATGGGCGGGCGAGCCTGCCGACGCCGCGCGCGCGCTGCTCGCGCACGGCGTGCACGAGACCCCCCGCGCGCGGTGGCGCCTCGCTCGCGGCGACGTCCTCGCGGCGTTGGCGCGCGAGTCGGTGCGCGCCGACATCGTCTACTGGGATCCGTTCTCGCCGCGAGCGAACCCGACGCTCTGGACGGCGGCGGCGTTCTCGACCGCCCGGCGCGTGGCGGGGCCGCGCTGCACCTTGTTCACCTACAGCGCATCCACCGCGACGCGCGTTGCGCTGCTGCTGGCGGGGTGGGCCGTGGGCGTGGGCGACGGGATCGGCGACAAGCGGCAGACGACGGCCGCCGCCGTGACGGTCAGCGATCTCGCGCGTCCCCTCGACCGCTCGTGGTCGGCGCGTCTGTCGCGCGCCGACGCGCCTTTGCCGGCGGACGCGCCCTCGGACGTCGTCGCGCGCGTGCTCGCAGCGCCACAATTTCGCCCGTAGAGCTGCGGGGATTCAGAGCCCGCCGCGCGTGCCCTTCGCGAGGATCTGCGCGCTGCCGAGCTTCTGCGCGGACAGCAGCGTCGTGTGCATCTGGTTGAGCGACATGTTCCCCGGGTTGAGCTTCGCGACCTTGAGCGCCCACAGTGAGGACAGCAAACGGTCGGAGCGCGCAGACATCGAGATGGGACCTCCCAGGGGTGAAAGAAGCGAGGGCGCATCCTACTGCAATTTTGCCCATGCAAGCCGCTGCGCGAGAGCGTCGCCGCCACCCTCCGAGAGAAGAAGCGCGCGCGTCCCGGGCGAGCCGGTGAGCTACTGAATCTCCAGGAGCTCGAGCTCGTACACCAAATCGCCTTTGGGCTGACCGCGCGCCGCTTGCGCCCCAAAGGCCAGGTCGCGCGGGATCCACAGCCGCACCCTGTCACCGACGCCCATCTGCAACAGGGCCTCGCGCCACCCGCGCATGACGCCCGTCATGGGGAAGATCGCCGCGTGGTGGGCCATCACCGACGATTCGATGAGGCGACCGTCAGCGGTCCAGCCCGAGAAGTTCAGCTTCACCTGGTCGGTGTCCTGCGGGTGCTGGGCGCCCTTGCGGTTCTTGAGCGTCTCGATGACCAAGCCCGATGACGTCCTCCGCGCGCCCGCCGGCGGCGACTTCAAGTCCCTTGGCGTGGGCGGCGCCTCGACGATCTCGTAGAGCTCGATGTCGAGCGTGACGTCGACGGGTTGGGGCGCGTCGTCGTCGTCGGGGCGGAACGTCAGGCGCGCCGGCACCCAGACCCGGCACTGCTCGCCGGGGACCATCTTCTTCAAGGCCTCCGCTACGCCGGGGAACGCCGCCACGAGACACTGGTCTTGGGGGTCCCTCCAGCGGCGCGTGTCCGAGAGGAACGTGCCGTCGCGCTTCCAGGCCGAAAAGTGCATCTTCACGCAGTCGTTGGCGCGCGGGTGCTGCCTCCCGCGCCCGCGCCTGAGGATCTCGATGGCGACGCCCGACGGAGTCTTGAGCGCGCCCGCGGGCGGCGCCGCGACGTCGGCCGGCGCCGGCAGCTGGCCCGGCGCGAGAGCGGGCACGTTCGCGGCCGAGCAGAGGACGAATGCCAGCGCGGCGATCACCCGCGGCGCGCCAGCTTGAAGTGGTCGAGCGCGATCCGGAAATACAAAAGCAGCCCGCTGCGGCAATGCGATCTCGACGCCATGGCCCCCCCCTTTCCTTTCGAAGCCAGTGATTGCGCGCGCGCCAAGAATGCGGCAAACGCTCAATCGCGTTCGGACGGTAGGATTCGTTGTCGGCCTTGTCAACGCCCCGTGACGCTTTCGGCCTCGCGCCCCTCTATGGCGCCCTCGGCATGGCGCGGCCGGAGCTGTGCAAGGCGTCGCTCGATTCCACGCCTCGCCCCCCGCCTCGAGCGATTGCGCCCGCAGTCATGTCGTACTATCGCAGGGCGAGAGCGCATGACCTCGAGAGGCGGCGGCACTTGACGTTGGTTGGCGGCGACCCAGATCAGCTCGGTGAAGGCGAGCGGCATGGCTGACAGTGGCGACAGCGGAGCGCGCCGCGAGGTTGCCCCCTGGGACGGGTGGGTCGATCGCCGCGGAAGCGCCTGCTCGTTGCGCGAAATTCGCGGACGGCCTGTCGTCATCGCCGTTTCGCGCGCATTGCCGCTCGACGACGACGCTACGACGGCGCCGCTGCGCGCCGAGCTGCGCGGGCTCGGCGCGGCTCTCGTCGCCGTGACGCCCGGGGGCGTCACCTTGCTACAACCCGACGATTCCGGCGAGCCCCTGCGTCGGGGCCAGGCGCTGGACCCCGCGACGGCCGCGCGC
>DASZFV010000221.1:0-2379 GCA_035939455.1 Polyangia bacterium | reverse complement strand
CAAGCTGCTCGGAGTCGTCGGCGATCCCTGCGACTCCGGCGCCGACTGCGGGTACGCGCTCGTCTGCGGCGGCGCCACGGGGACGACCGGCGGCCGGAAGTGCGAGTCGACCCTCTCCGCGCTCGGGGCGGCCTGCGGCGGCTCGATGCCCGTGTGCGACGGGACGCAGGGCTTGTTCTGCGCGGGGGCCGCAGGCGCGAAGAAGTGCGTCGCGACCCCCTTCGTCGGCGACGGAATGCCCTGCGGCGTGCTCTCGCAAGACGCGTTCGCGGGCTGCGAGGCGGGCGCGTGTTACACGGCGAAGGGAATCGCGGGAGCAGGTGAGATGGGGGTTTGCAAGGCAAGCGCGTCGGACGGAACAGCGTGCGACACCGTTCTCGGTCCCGACTGCGAGCTCCCCGCGCGTTGCATCCTGTCCGGCAAGGCCACGGCGGGAATTTGTCGGATGCCGACGGGCAACTGCCTGTGACTTGATCGCGATCACGGTTGGGCCGTTCGCCCTTTCGCCGCGCGCAAAGTCCCCTATATTTGGTCGGAGGACAACGACACCCATGAGGCCCACGAGATCGATCGGCTTCGCGCTTTTCGCCGCGCTCTCGGGGATGCTCGCGCTCGGCGCCGGTTGCGCGCATACGTATACGTACGTCCCGGTGGGGCCGGGCGCCGCCGGCGGTCCCGCGGCGCAGTATCCGGTGCCGCCGGTCGGGCCCCAGGGAGAGGCTTATGTCACGTCGTTCGGCTTCACGGACTTCGAGACGGGGCAGGGCAGCGTGCAGCGTTTCGTGCACGCGCGCCTCGCCATCTCGAACGGGAGCGCGGCGACGTGGGAAGTGGACGGACGCGAGCAGTTCCTCGCGGCGCCTGCGCGGCAACCCGCGCCGCCGTCGTTCGTCAACACAGACGCAGGCACGGGTCCCGTCTATCCCGTGCCGCCCGGGGTGGTGAAGGTCTTCGATCTGTATTTCGCGCCGCCGCAGGGGCTCGGCCAGCCGGAGAGCTTGGCTGGGTTCGCGCTCGACTGGAGCGTGAACGCGGGCGGTCAGATCGTCGCCAACCAGACCTCGTTCGAGCGCTACGACGGACCGGTGGAGTCCTACGCCGCTTATCCGCCGTACGTGACGGTAGGCCTCGGTTTCGGGTTCGGATGGTGGTACGCGCCCTTTTATCCGTACCGTCATTACCCGCCGCTGATTCACGGTTACTACTACGCGCCGAGAGGCGCCTGGGGTGGCCCATGGCACGGACCCGCGCCCGGTGTGTGGCGTGGCACGCCGCCTCGCACAGGCGGGACCGCGCCGGCCTCGGGCGGCTGGCGCGGAACCCCGGCCGCGACGTCGCGCTCCGCCCCCGCGTCCGCGCCGGTCATCCGCCGGCGCACTGGCGGCTGGCGCGGTGGCGGCGGCGGCGGCCGGCGCTGAGGGTGGGCGTGCGGTTCGTCGAGCTCGAAGAAGCGCGCGCGGCGTCCGGCCTTCGCGTCGTCGTCGCCACGGGCGTGCCGAGCCCCTGGTCGCAGGCCGCCCTCGGCGTGTTCGACGTGAAGGGCCTCGACTACGTCGCGGTGCGCTTTCGTCGGAGCGACGAGGAGATCAAGCGTTGGACGGGCTCGCGCAACGTGCCCGTCGTGCTCCAGGACGACGAGCCGCCGCGCACGGGTTGGGCGGAGATCCTCGCGCTCGCCGAGCGGCTGGGCGGTTCCATGTCGCTCGTTCCCGACGATGACGACACGCGCGTCCGGATGTTCGGTCTGTCGCACGAGATCCTCGGCGAGGGTGGCCTCGGGTGGAGCGTGCGCCTCTTGCTCACGCACGCGAGCTTCGCGACGGGCGGGAGCGAAGGCTGGCCGCTGCCCGTCGCCTCCTACCTCGCGCCGCGATACGGCTATGCACCCGCGCGCGTGCAGCCGGCACGGGCGCGCGCGCTCTTGGTGCTGCGGCTCCTCGATCGCGTTCTCGCGGAGAGCCACGCGCGCGGGCACCAGTACTTGCTCGGCGCGGCGCCCTCGGCGGTCGACATCCACTGCGCCGTCGCGCTCGCCCCCATCGCGCCGATGCCCGAAGTCGAATGCCCGATGCTCGCACCAGTGCGCCAGGCGTTCGAAACGCTCGACGGCGAGGTGCGCAACGGGGTCTCAGATGGGTTGCTCGCTCATCGCGCGCTCATGTTCGCGCGCCACCTCGTCTTACCCGTGAGATCGTAATCGCAGCGCGGTCGAGCGCGGCCTACGACTGCCCAAAAGAACTTCCGCGCACCGTGTCTAGATTGCCAAGTCATAGTCATCACTAAGGAATTCATAGACCTCAAGTAACCGTCCCAATGCCTCGATGCTAGGGGCTTGCGCGTCCTACGGTGCATGTTGTCCAAGGCGACTGGAAGGCCGGG
>DASZFV010000220.1:0-5788 GCA_035939455.1 Polyangia bacterium | reverse complement strand
CGGCGCGCCGTCCCCCGCCGCCACGACGGCGGGCTTCGGCCTCCCAACGCCGCGCCGCCGCCGGACCCAAGCCGCCGCGCGCTCCATGTAGAGGTAGATGACCGGCGTCGTGAACAGCGTCAGCACCTGCGACAGCAAGAGGCCGCCCACGATCGTGATGCCGAGGGGCCTTCGCAGCTCGGAGCCGATACCGCGTCCGAGCGCGAGCGGCAGCCCACCGAGCAGCGCCGCCGCCGTCGTCATCATGATAGGGCGAAAGCGCAGCAGGCACGCCTGGTGGATGGCATCTCGTGGACTCTTGCCCTGATCCCGCTCGGCCTCGAGCGCGAAGTCGATCATCATGATGGCGTTCTTCTTGACGATGCCGATGAGCAAGACGACCCCGATGAGCGCGATGATCGAGAACTCGGAGCCGCACACGATGAGCGCGAGGAACGCGCCCACGCCCGCCGACGGCAGCGTGCTCAGGATCGTGATGGGGTGGATGTAGCTCTCGTAGAGCACGCCCAGCACGATGTAGACCGTGACGAGCGCCGCGAGGATCAGGATCGGCTCGCTCGCGAGCGAGTCGCTGAAGGCACGCGCGGCACCCTGGAAGTCGCCGTGCAACGACACGGGCGCGCCCAGCGCCGCGAAGGCCGCGGTCACGGCCGCGACGGCCTTGCCGAGTGACTCGTTGCCCGCGAGGTTGAACGAGAGCGTGACGGCCGGGAACTGCCCCTCGTGCGCGATGGAGAGCGGCGACTGGCGTTGCTCGTAGTGCGCGAAGGCCGACAGCGGCACCGATCCACCGGCCTGCGCCTTGATGTAGATCTGGTCGAGCGCCTGCGGGTTCTGCTGGTACTGCGGCGCGACCTCGAGGATAACGCGATAGAGGTTGAGCTGCGTGAAGATCGTCGAGACCTGCCGCTGCCCGAAGGCGTCGTAGAGCGTGTCATCGATCATCTGCGACGTCACGCCAAGTCGCGAGGCTGTGTCGCGGTCGACGACGAGCGCGAGCTGCAGCCCGCCGGCCTGCTGGTCGCTCGCGACGTCGGTGAGCTCGGGCAGCGCGCGCAGCCGATCGAGGACCCGCGGCGCCCAGGCGGCGAGCTCGTCGGGGTCGGCGTCCTCGAGCGTGTATTGATACTGCGTGCGACTCGTGCGCGTGTCGATCTGGAGGTCCTGTACCGCCTGCAGGTAGACGTCGACGCCCGGCACGGCGCCGAGACGCGGGCTGAGGCGGTCGATGATCTCCTGCGCGTTCGCGTGGCGTTCCTTGTGAGGTTTGAGCGTGATCGAGAGCCGCCCGCTGTTGAGCGTCGGGTTCGTGCCGTCGGCGCCGATGAAGGACGACACCGACGCGATGTCGGGATCGGTGCGAACGACGTCGGCGACGGCCTGCTGGCGCTCGCTCATGGCGGCGAACGAGATGTCCGGCGGCGCCTCGGTCACGCCGAGCAAGAGGCCCGTGTCCTGCTGCGGGAACAAGCCCTTCGGCACGACGATCGCGAGCAGCGCCGTGAAGAGCACCGTGCCGACCGTGATGGCGAGCGTCAGCGCCTGGTGCCCGAACACCCACTGCAGTCCGGCGTCGTACAGCTTCACTGCCCTATCCCAGACCCGCTCCGAGACGCGCGCGATGGGGTTCTTGAGCTCGGCCCCCTTGTCGTGGGGCTTGAGGATGTGCGCGCACATCATCGCCGTGAGCGTTAGTGACACGAACGCCGACGCGACGATGGCCGTCGCGAGCGTCATGGCGAACTCGCGAAACAGCCGCCCGATGATGCCACCCATGAAGAGCAGCGGGATGAGGACGGCGACGAGCGACACCGTGAGCGACATGATCGTGAAGCCGATCTGTTTTGAGCCCTTGAGCGCGGCCTCGACGGGCGCCTCGCCATCCTCGATGTAGCGCGCGATGTTCTCGACCATGACGATGGCGTCGTCGACGACGAAGCCCGTCGAGATCGTGAGCGCCATGAGCGTGAGGTTGTTGAGGCTGTAGCCGGCGAACAACATGACGCCGAAGGTCGCGATGAGCGACAGCGGCACGGCGACGCCGGGGATGACCGTCGCGCGAAGGTTGTGCAGGAACAGAAAGATGACGGCGACGACGAGGCCGATGGTCAGGACCAGCGTGAACTGCACGTCGTCCACCGACGCGCGCACCGTCTCGGTGCGGTCGCTGAGGACGTGGACGTCGATCCCGCGCGGCAGCGAGGCTGCGAGCTGCGGCACGAGCGCCTTCACGCGCTCGGCCACCTCGATGAGGTTGGCGCCCGGCTGGCGCTGCACGTTGACGATGACGGCCCGATGCGTGCCCGCCCAGCCCGCGAGCTGATCGTTCTCCACGCCGTCGACGACCTTGGCGATGTCGTCGAGACGCACGGCCGAGCCGTTGACGTACGCGACGACGAGCGGCGCGTAGCCCTTGGCCTCGGCGAGCTGGTCGTTGGCGGAGACGGTGTAGTTCTGGCGGGGGCCGTCGAGGTTGCCCTTGGGCTGGTTGACATTGGCGGCCACGAGGATTGTGCGCACGTCCTCGAGCGCGAGCCCGCGCCCCGCGAGCGCCGTCGGATCCACCTGAACGCGCACCGCCGGACGCTGCCCGCCGTTGAGGGTGACGAGCCCGACGCCCGAAACCTGCGAGATCTTCTGCGCGAAGATCGAGTCGGCGTAGTCGTCGACCTGGGACAGCGGCACCGTGTCCGAGCTGACGCTGAAGGAGATGACGGGCACGTCGGCCGGGTTGCTCTTGCTGTACGTCGGCGGCGTCGGCAACGTGCGCGGCAGCAGGTTCGAGGCCGCGTTGATGGCCGCCTGCACGTCCTGCTCGGCGGCGTCGATGTTGCGGTCGAGGCTGAACTGCAGCGTGATCTGCGAGCTGGCGGCGCTCGACACCGACGTGAGCTGCGCGAGCGACGGGATCTGCCCGAGCTGCCGCTCGAGCGGCGTCGTCACGGCCGACACCATGGTGTCGGCGCTCGCGCCCGGGAGGAGCGTCGACACGACGATCGTCGGGTAGTCGACCTGCGGCAGGGCCGAGACGGCGAGCTGCCGGTATCCGACGATCCCGCCGATGAGCACGCCCACGGCCAAGAGCGCCGTCCCCACGGGACGCTTGATGAACGGCGCCGAGATGTTCACGGGTGACCGCCGCCGCTCCCGCCGCTCCCCGCGCCGTCTCCGTGCTTGGCGCGGCCGCGGCCGCCCGGGCCGCCGGCCGCGCCCCCGCCTTCGGCGCCACCCGCGCGCGAGACGATCTTCGCGCCCGGGCGGAGCTGGTTCTGCCCCTCGATGACGACGGAATCGCCCGACACGAGTCCCTTGGAGAGCAGCGCCTGGTCGCCCGCGAGCACGTCGACCGTCACGGGGCGCGCCTCCGCCTTGTCGTCCGCGCCCGCGACGTAGACGAACGTCCCTTGCGGCCCGCGTTGCACCGCGACCGCCGGGATCACGAGCGCGCCTTTGCGCACGTCCAGCCGCACGCGTGTCTTGACGAATTCGTTCGGCCAGAGCACGTGCTGCGGGTTGGGGAAAATCGCCTTCAGCTTGATCGTCGCCGTGGCGGTGTTGATCTGGTTGTCGATGACCTCGAGCTTGCCCGTGGCGAGCGTCTGGGCGCCGTCGCGGCTCAGCGCCTCGACGACGAGGGGCGCCTTGGCCTGCGCGGGCGCGACGCGCGGCAGGTCGTCCTCGGGCAGCGTGAACAGCACGACGATCGGATCGAGCTGCGTCACGACGACGACGATGCCGGTGTCGGCCGCGTGGACGATGTTCCCCGGATCGACCTGGCGAACGCCCGTGACGCCGTCGATGGGCGACTTGATTCGCGCGTAGTCGAGCTGCAGGCGCGCGTTGTCGATCTGAGTCTGGTCACCCGCGGCGGCGCCACGGTACTGCTCGACGAGCGCGCGCTGATCGTCGACCTGCTGCTGCGGAATGAGCTGCTTCGTGACGACGGCCTGGTAGCGCTCCAGGTCGCGCTCGGCGCCGTGGAGCTGCCCCTCGTCGCGCGCGAGCGCCGCCTGCGCCTGGTGCAGCATGATCTCGAACGGCCGCGGATCGATCTCCGCGAGCACGTCGCCATGCTTGACGGTCTGGCCCTCGCGGAAGACGACCTTGTCCAGGCGCCCGTCGACCTGCGTATGCACGTTGACGGTCTTGTAGGCCGTGACGGTGCCTAGGCCCTCGAGCGTGATCGGCACGTCACGCGTCTCCGCTGGCGCGAGCAAGACCGGCACGGGCCGATCGGCTGCCGCGCGCGCGCCGCCGCCCTTCGCGCCGTCGCCGCCGGGCGCGTCGCTCTTGCTCTGTCCCTGCACATACGCCCGCGCGATCAGCAGCACCGCCACGGCGCCGACGGCCACGAGACCCAATCCCAGACGCTTCGGTCGACTCATTTGTCACCCATCGCCGTCAGCAGCTGCGCCCGCGCTGACGCCAAGCTGTAGCGCGCCGATACCTCCTGCGCCTCGGCCGTCGTGTATGCCACCTGCGCGTCGGCGAGCTCGATGATGCTGCCCTGTCCCGTATGGTAACGCGCCTCGGCGAGGCGCAGCTGCTCGCGCGCGTTCGTGAGCGCCTCCTCGGCGCCGTCGATGCTGGACTTCGCCCCACGGACGGCCAGCCGCCCTTGCACGACGTCGATGCTCACCTGGAGCCGCACCGAGTCCGCCTGCGCCGCGAGCGCGGCCAGTGTCCCTTTCGCCTCGCGCACCTGCCCCGTCGTGAGCCCGCCCTGCAGGATGGCCCAGCTCAGGGAAGCACCGACGAACCAGTTCGGCGTCAGCTTTTCCCAACCCGGCCCAACATCCGTGATGCTGCCGATCGCAGAGAGGGCAGGCCCGAAGCCGCCACGATCGGAGCTCACGACAAGCTCCTGAGCGCGGCGCTGCTGGTCGGCGGACGCGACTTCGGGTCGCGTCTGAATCGCACCGTCGATCATCCGACGTTCATCGTCGTCCTCGCCCGGCACGGCCCGCATTTCGGTGTCCGTCAGCTCGAACGCGCTCTCGCTCGGCAAGCCCATGGTCTGATTCAGCAAGGCGAGATCCGCGGCGTAGGTGTTCTCCGCGATGACCGCCTGGACGCGCGAGTTCGCGAGGGCCGTCCGCTGCGTCGCGAGATCGATCTGTGACTTCATCCCCGCGCGCACCATGTCGACGATCTGATCGAGGTGCTTCTGCTGATTCGCGACCGCTTCCTCCGCCACGCGTGCCAGATCCCGCTGCGCCCGCGCCGTGAAGTAGGCACGGCGCACGTTGAGGAGCGCTTGCAACCTGGCGACGCGCTCGCTCCACTGGGCCGCGTCTCGATTCGCAGCCGCCGCCCGCCAGCGGTCAGCCGTCGCATTGAAGTCGTAGATGAGCTGCGAGCCGGTTATGCCAAAGCTATAGAGCGTGTACGAGGGCGCCCAGCTTATCGAGGGCCCTGCCGTCGTCGCAATGGGCATCCCATTGATGTTGTTCGGCAGCGTGCCCGGACGTGACACGAAGTTTGCCGTCGTCCGCTCGTAGGTGCCGGTCCCAGTGACCTGCGGCAGGTATCCCGCGCGTGCCTCCTCGACGCGTCCGGCGGCCGCCTCGGTCTGCCCCTGCGCGTGCCGTACCGCCGGCTGATACCGAAGGGCATTCTGCTCGGCCTGCGCCAGCGAGAGGGCCGGGCCGCCGGGCACGTCACCGGGGCGGCTCGTCGGGCCGCCGGCGGCGGACAGCTGGGCGACCAAGGCCGCTGCCGTCACGGATATGTGGAGGATCGTTGCCATGGCGAAAGACAGTGGCACCAGCGCAACAAGCAGGCCAGC
>DASZFV010000219.1:0-7623 GCA_035939455.1 Polyangia bacterium | reverse complement strand
TGATCGGCGCACGGCGCTGCCGTTTTCGAGGGCGTCCTGGTAGACTGTAACCGTGGACTACTTGGTCGAGGTTCGGTATGCGGGCGTCGTCGTGGGACGAGGGGCGCTCGTCAAGGATCTCGGCCCCGAGTCTGCCTTCGTCGGCATTCCGGAGCCGCTCCCCGTGGGGACGCCCGTCACGCTCAAGATCGGGGACGTCGTTCGCGAGGCACACGTCGACGACGTCGTCGAATCGTCCGATGCGACGGCGGTGGGTATGCGCGTCCGCTGGGGCGGCGCCGCCGAAACGTCGCGTTCCGCTCCCGCGATGCAACCTGCAGCCCCAGTCGCGACGGTCGAGCAGCCTGCCCAGGCGGCAGCGCCCGCCGAGCGGGCCCACGCCTCGACGGCGCCGGCCCTCAGCGTGGAAGCGCCGACTCCGGTGCAGCCGGCCTCGGTCGTCGCCGACTCTGGGCCCGTGGCCGCGCGCTTGGGAGCCGACGTGCCTCCGGGCGGGAGCGGTCCGACGCCGGCAGTCGCCGCGGGCGACGGTCGCATCGCCGCGCCGCTCAGCCTCGCGGGCCCCGGCGGCGACGGGTCGCACGCAGGCGGCAAGCGGCGTCGCAAGCGCCGGTGATTCGGCCCGCGCGCCTTCGGCCCGGGGACGTCGTGCGCATCATCGCGCCGGCGGGACCCGTGCCGCCCGAAGGGTTCGCCGCGGGCGCCGAGATCCTCTCTCGCCGGTACGAGCTGCGGTACGGCGACGCGCTTTTTTCGCGAGAAGGCTTCCTGGCCGGCTCCGACGAGCGGCGCCTCGCCGAGCTCGCGGCGGCCCTCGCCGATCCGGCCGCGCGGGCCGTCATCATGGCGCGCGGGGGCTACGGCCTGCTGCGCATCTTGCCTTTTCTCGATCCCGCGGCGATGCGCGCGCGCCCGCTGCCCATCGTCGGCTTCTCGGACGGGACGGCGCTGCTCGCCCACGCGGCGCGCGCGGGCGTCGCGTCGGTCCACGGGCCCGTCGTCACGCAGCTGCCCAACCTCGCCGCCGCCGACGTCGAGGCGCTCACGCGCCTCCTCGAGGAGCCGGCGCCCGGCGCTGTGCTCACCGACCTCGAAGGGCTCGTGCCGGGCCGCGCGCGCGGCCCGCTCCTTGGCGGCAACCTCGAGGTGTTCTCGCGCCTCGTGGGGACGCCTTACCTTCCCGAGCTCTCGGGGGCGATCCTCTTCATCGAAGATCTCGGCGAGCGGCCGTATCGAATCGATCGCCTCGTGACGTACCTCGATCTCGCGGGCGTCTTTGGCGCCATCGCCGGTGTCGTCGTCGGCGACTTTTCCTCCTGCCTCGAGCCCGAGCCCACGCGCGCCTCGTCGCCGACGGCGGCCGAGGTGCTCGTCGAGCGGCTGGGCCGGCTCACCATTCCCGTGGCGCTGGGCGGCCTCTTCGGCCACGGCACGCGCAACCTCGCGTTGCCCTACGGCTGCCTCTGCGAGCTCGACACGCGCAAGGGCGCCCTCGTCGCCCTCGAGGGCGCGGTAAGCTGAAGCCCCGGCGAGGACGAGCCTCGCTCATGCGAGCCGGCGTCGGGGCTGTGGGACCCTTCCAGGGTCCCGATAGATCCCTCAGCTGATCATTCCACCTGTCGGGGGCGCTTCTGGTTCGTCGATCTTGCCGAAGCGTTCTTCGTAACGGCGCACGTTGAACTCGAGCGCGCGCAGGAGGCGCTTCGTGTGGCGCGGCGACGAGATGACGCGGCTCCGCACGCGCGCGCGCGGCGCGCCCGGCTGGAGGTAGGCGAAGTCGAGGACGAACTCGTTGTCGTTGTGGTTGATGAGCACGAGGTTCGAGTAGGCGCCCTGCGCCGTGACCTCGTCGAGGTCGATCTGGAGCTGGGGCGACGGCGCATCGGCGGCCGGAGGTTTCGGGTGGTCGGACATCGCTGAGGTATACACTAAGGTCGTCTTGGGCAGAGTCCTCGCCATCGATCTCGGCGCGCGCCGCATCGGCGTCGCCGTCACGGATGCGCTCGGCCTGTCGGCGCTGCCGCACACGACGATCGCGCGCCACGGTGGCAAGCGCGATCTCGCCGCCATCGCCGCCATCGTGCACGAGCTCGACGCGGAGCGCGTCGTCCTCGGCTTGCCGCTCGGGCCCGACGGCGAGGAGGGGCGACCGGCGAAGAGCGCGCAAACTTTCGCCGAGCGGCTGCGTGCGGCATTGTCGGTGCCCGTGGAGCTGATCGACGAGAGCTTCAGCACGGTCGAGGCGGAGGCGGTCCTGCTCGAGGCCGATTTGTCGCGCGCGCGCCGGCGCCAGGTCGTCGATCAGCTCGCGGCGGCCATCATTCTCCGCCGATGGCTCGACGCGCGCCCCGCGCGAGGCCGGCGGTGAAGCGCGCACAGAAGCGAGCGCTCGTCGTGTTTCTCGTCACGGCCGCGGCGGGGCTCGTCGCGTTGGCCGTCCTCGCGCGCGCGGCCTGGCGCTACGGCGACACGGCCTCCGGGCCCGCGCTGGGTCGCGTCGAGATCGAGATCCCGAAGGGGGCGACGGCGCACGACGTCGCCAATCGCCTCGCGGCTGCGGGCCTCATCGCGCGCCCGCTCGTGTTCAGGCTGTACGCGGGCCAGCGCGGCGTCGCCGGGCGCTTCAAGGCGGGCCGCTACGAGCTCACGGCGCCCGCGACGCCACGCCAGATCCTCGAGGCGCTCGTCAAGGGCGCCGCCGACGAGCTCGTCTCCGTCACGATCCCCGAGGGTAAGAACCTCGTCGAGGTCGCCGAGATACTCCAGGGCGCGGGCATCGCGGGCAAGGCCGAGGTCATCATGCGCGCCACCGACCCGAGCTTCGTCACGGGCCTCGGGCTGCCGGGCACGTCGCTCGAGGGCTACCTCTTCCCCGACACCTACAAGCTGCGGCCGCGCACGCCCGCGGCGCGCGCGCTCATCCCCATGGTGCGCCGCCACCGGCAGGTCTTCGACGAGCTGCGCGCCGCCCACGCCAAGGGCGTGCAGGACCTGCGCAAGACGCTGGCGTTCGACGACGCGCAGATCGTGACGCTCGCGTCGATCGTCGAGAAGGAGACCGGCCAACCGCAGGAGCGGCCGCGCATCGCGCAGGTCTTCCTCAACCGCCTGCTCTTCTCGAGCTTCGCGCCCAAGCTGCTGCAGACGGATCCGACGATCATCTACGGATGTACCGTGGGGATGCCGCGCTCGGCGGCTTGCCTCAAGTGGGACGGGCGCATCCGCCACATCCAGCTCGAGGATCGCGAGAACCCCTACAACACGTACACCCACGAGGGCCTGCCGCCGGGCCCCATCGCGAACCCGGGGCGCGCAGCGCTCGAGGCCGTCATGGCGCCCGACCACACGCCCTACCTCTATTTCGTGTCGAAGAACGACGGCACGCACTATTTCTCGAAGACGGTGGCCGAGCACACGGCGGCCGTCGTGAAGTACCAGCGCGCCGGCAAGGCGTTCGGGTCGCCGTGACGACGCCGACGATGCCCACAGCGCCGCCCACGTCGCGGGCGGCGGCGCCTGCGACCGTCTCCGTCGCGAAGCTCGGCAAGGTCTTTCATCCGCCCGGCGGCACGCGCGAGCTTTTGCGGGGGCGCCTGTTCCGCGAACCCGTGCGCGCGCTCGAGGACGTGACGTTCGACGTCGCGCCCGGCGAGATCGTCTGCATGATGGGCCCGAACGGTGCGGGCAAGTCTACGCTCGCGCGCATCCTGGGCGGGCTCCTGCTGCCGTCTTCCGGCCGCGCCACGATCGCGGGGCACGACGCCGCGGCGTCGCCGCCCGCCCTGCGCCGCAGCGTCTCCTTCATCGTGGGCGACGAGCGCAGCTTCCACTACGGCGTGTCGGGGCGCGAGAACCTGCGCTACTTCGCGGCGCTGCACGGCCTCGACGCGCGCGGCGGCGCGCGCCGCGCCGACGAGCTGCTCGACCGCGTCGGCCTCGCGGCGGCCGCCGACCGGCGCTACCGCGAGTACTCGCGCGGCATGCGCCAGCGGCTCGCCATCGCGCGCGGGCTGCTCGGCTCCCCGAGCGTGCTGCTACTCGACGAGCCGACCCTCGGCCTCGATCCGGTGGGCGCGCGCGACCTGCGGGCCTTCCTGCGAGACGAGATGATCCGCTCCGCGGGCCGCACGGCCATCGTGTGCAGCAACGACCCCACCGAGGCGCGCGCGCTCGCCGACCGTGTCCTCTTCCTCGAGCGCGGCCGGCTCGTCAAAGAGGTGGCGCCCACGGCCATCGAGGCGGAGCTGGGGCTGTGATGCCGTCGACTCGCCCGTTGCCCGGGACCGTGACCTGGTTCGCTCGGACGCTGGCGGCCTTCGTCCGCCGCGAGCTCGTCGCGATGTCCGGTTATCGCGCCGCCTTCGCAACGCGGCTCGCGGGCTTCGCCTTCACGGTCATCGGGACTGTCTTCTTCGCGCGCTTCGTGGGCGCGGCCGCCAACCCGCACATGGCGCCCTACGGCGGCAACTACTTCGGGTTCGTCGCCATCGGCTTTCTCGCGACCGAGCTTCAGCAGGTCGGCGTGCAGGGTCTGGCGCGCCGGGTCCGCACGTCGCAGGTCATGGGCACGCTCGAGGCGGAGCTGGCGACGCCGGCGCCCGCCTGGATGGTGCTCGGCGCCGCTCCCGTCTACGAGTTCGGGACGGCCGCCCTCCGCTCGGCGGCGTACTTGTGGGGTGCGACGATCCTCGTGGGCCTTGAGCTGCCGCGCACGAACGTCCTCACGCTCCTCGTGGCCGTGCCGCTCGTGCTCGCGGCGTTCATCGGGCTCGGCCTCTTCACGGCGGGCAGCACGATGCTGGTGCGCCGCACGAACCCTGTCTCAGCGATCCTCGGGTCGCTCTCCTTCTTCGTATCGGGCGTCGTCTATCCCGTGAGCGTCCTGCCGTCCTGGCTGCGGGCGGTCGGACATTTCCTGCCCCTGACCCACGTCCTCGTGGTGCTGAGGGCCGCTTTTCTCGTCGGGTCGTCCCCCACGGCCGTGGGCGATTCGCTGGCCGCCCTGGCCATCTTCGCCGCCATCCTCATCCCCGCCGGGGCCGCCACGTTCGCCTACGCCTTGCGCCGCGCCCGTGTAGACGGCTCACTCACACACTATTGACCGGCATCCCGCCCCTGACGACGCAGGGAGCAATCGGTGTTAGAATGGCAACGTCCTCGCTCTAAATCAACGTCGCGTCTCGCTCCTGGCTCGCACGCGCTCGACGAAGCTCTCTGCAAAGATCTCCGCTCCAAAAAGGAGAAACCCCGATGCCCGCTTCCGATGTCAAAGCTGGCGATACGCCGGCGCTGATCGCCAAGGTCGCCGCGCTCCAGAACCTCAAGGAGTACGCCGAGCTGAACTGGTCCGGCGCCTTCGATGACTACCTCAACCTCATTCGGAGGAATCCGTCGGTCACGCGTTCGGCCTTCCAGCGGGTCTACGACATGATCCTCTCGTACGGGCAGGAAGAGTACATCGACAACAAGAAGCGGCTCATCCGCTATAACTTCTTCAAGGACGAGCAGCACGGTGGGCGCGACGCCATCTACGGCCTCGACATCCCGCTCATGCGCCTCGTGAGCGTGCTGCACAGCGCGGCCCAGCGCTACGGCACCGAGCGCCGCGTGATCTTGCTGCACGGGCCCGTGGGCAGCTCGAAGTCGACGATCGCGCGCCTCATCAAGCGCGGCATCGAGGAGTACTCGCGCACGCCCGAGGGCGCGCTCTACACCTACGACTGGGTGCTGTCCGACAAGCTCGCGCACGTCACTGGCGGCCAGACAACGTTCAAGTGCCCCATGCACGAGGAGCCGCTGCGGCTCATCCCACCCGAGTGGCGCGAGAAGGCCCTCGTCGAGCTCGGCGTCAACGCGCCCGCCAAGCCGCATGTCCACATCGAGGGCGATCTCGATCCGGCCTGCCGCCTCATCTTCCGCGAGCTCATGGCGCACCACAAGGGCGACTGGGCCGAGGTCATCAAACACGTGCGCGTGCGCCGTCTCATCCTGTCGGAGCAGGACCGCGTCGGCGTCGGCACGTTCCAGCCCAAGGACGAGAAGAACCAGGACTCGACGGAGCTCACGGGGGACATCAACTACCGCAAGATCGCCGAGTTCGGATCGGACAGCGATCCGCGCGCATTCAACTTCGACGGCGAGTTCAACATCGCGAACCGCGGCATCATCGAGTTCATCGAGGTGCTCAAGCTCGACGTGGCGTTCCTCTACGACCTGCTGGGGGCGTCGCAGGAGCACAAGATCAAGCCAAAGAAGTTCGCGCAGACGGACATCGACGAGGTCATCCTCGGTCACACGAACGAGGCCGAGTACAAGAAGCTGCTCTCGAACGAGTTCATGGAGGCGCTGCGAGACCGGACCGTCAAGATCGACATCCCCTACATCACGAAGGTGTCGGAGGAGCAGCGCATCTACGGCAAGGACTACAACGCCGGAAAAATCCGGGGCAAGCACATCGCCCCGCACACCTTGGAGACCGCGGCGATGTGGGCGGTCCTGACCCGTTTGGAGGATCCCAAGAAGCACCAACTGACGTTGGTCCAGAAAATGAAGCTCTACGACGGCAAGACGCTGCCGGGCTTCACGCAGGACAACATCAAGGAGCTGCGCAAGGAGGCCGTGCGCGAGGGCATGGACGGTATCTCGCCGCGCTATATCCAAGACAAAGTCTCGAACGCGCTCGTCAGCGACCGCGGCGAGGGCTGCGTGAACCCGTTCATGGTCATGAACGAGCTCGAGTCGGGCCTGCGCAGCCACTCGCTCATCACGAGCGACGAGCAGCGCCGGCACTTCTCGGTGCTGCTCGGGCTCGTCAAGCAGGAGTACGAGGACATCGTCAAGAATGAGGTCCAGCGCGCCATCAGCGCCGACGAAGAGGCCATCGCGAAGCTCTGCGCGAACTACATCGACAACATCAAGGCCTACACGCAGAAGGAGCGCGTCAAGAACAAGTACACGGGCCAGGACGAGGAGCCCGACGAGCGCCTCATGCGCTCGATCGAGGAGAAGATCGACATCCCGGACTCGCGCAAGGACGACTTCCGACGCGAGATCATGAACTACATCGGCGCGCTCGCCATCGAGGGCCGGCAGTTCGACTTCCGCACGAACGAGCGGCTCCAGAAGGCGCTCGAGCTCAAGCTCTTCGAAGATCAAAAGGACTCGATCAAGCTCACGAGCCTCGTCTCCGCCGTCGTCGACCGCGACACGCAGGAGAAGATCGACGTCGTCAAGAACCGCATGATCCGCAACTACGGCTACTGCGAGATCTGCGCGACCGACGTCCTCAACTTCGTCGCCTCCATCTTCGCGCGCGGGGACGTGAAGGACTAAGGGCAAGCCCATGGAAGATATCGGGCAGAAGCCCGTCACCGTCGAGATGAACGGCCAGGCGGCCAAGCTGCTGGTCAAGCTCATGGGCGATCTTCGGACAGATCAACCGATGGCGGTGCTCACGCGCGCGCTCGGCGTGCTCGAGCAGGCCATGGGCGCCAAGGCGCGCGGGCAGCGGCTCGGCGTCTACGATCCGCCCACGGGTCGCTTCATGGATCTGGTGATCTGAGCATGGCCCTGCGCATCGATCCCGACCACCGGCGCTTCCGTGACATCGTGCGCGGCAAGATC
>DASZFV010000218.1:0-5510 GCA_035939455.1 Polyangia bacterium | reverse complement strand
CGAAGATGACCGCCTTGCCCTTCTTGGGCGTGATTCGCTTGTCGATCGTGAGCGCCTTCTTGTCGCGGAAGGTCTCGTTGAAGACGAACGTATCGCCGTCGCTGTCCTTGACGTAGTAGATGAGGCTCTTGTAGCCGGCGTTCGGGACGTCGATGTGAGGCGTGTTGTACTTGTCGTCGGGCATGGCCGACTTCAGCAGCATGTTGGCCTTGATGCGCTCGATGGCGCCCATCTTGATGCCGGTCTTCTCCTCGAGAAAATAGAAGAACGGAAAGACGGCGTCGAAGAACTGTGAGCGGCGCGCGTTCTCGAGATAGATGGCGTGGACGAGCTGGTCCGACTCGTAGGAGCTCGCGTTCTTCTGCAGGATGCTCGTCTCCCTTTCGTTGTTGGTCGACGGCGTGTATACCCACTGGAACTCGGGGCTCTTGCACACGATGTCCTCGAGGATGTCGGCATACGAGCTCGGGACGAACTTCTCGATCTCGATCATCGGGGCGCTTCCTTCCCCGAGGAGCGTACGCCTCCCGGGGCTCGAGGTTCAACTCGGCGACGGGCGTAGCGCCCGGCGCGCGCCCGTCGAGATACCGGCATGGCGAGACGACGCGGATGACGTCCGGCAAGTCGGTGTACCCTTGGGTCGTGGCGTCGGACGCGCGCGAGTGGCTGGAGACGGACGGCCTCGGCGGCTTCGCCATGGGTCCCGTCGCGGGGCCCCGCGCGCGGCGGTACCACGGTCTGCTCGTGACGGCGATGACGCCGCCTACGGGCCGCGTCCTGCTCGTGAGCGGCGTCGACGTCACGGTCGAGACGCCCCGGGGACGCTGGTCGCTCTCGGCCCAGCGTTACGCACCGGACACGACGACGGGGGACGGCGACGCGCACCTCGAGAGCTTCGCGCACGAGCCGTGGCCCACGTGGACCTTCCGTCTCCCCGACGGCACGCGGCTCGCGCACGAGCTCTTCATGCGCGCGGGCGCGCCCCAGGTGTTCCTGTCCTGGCGTCTGCTCGCGGGCCCGGCGCGCTCCGGCGACGCGCGGGCCGCGGCTCGGCTCACGGTGCGGCCGTTCCTCGCGGGGCGCGCCTTCCACGCGCTCATGGTCGAAAATGCCGCCTTCTCGTTCGAGCCCGCGATCGCCGAGGGCCAGGTCTATTTTCACCCCTACGCCGGCGTGCCCGCGATCGCCGCGGCGTCGAACGGCGCTTACCGGCATCAACCGTTCTGGTACCGGCGCTTTCTCTATGAAGAGGAACGCCGGCGTGGTCTCGATTGTGAGGAAGATCTGGCGTCACCGGGCGCGTGGACCTTCGAGCTCGGAGCCAGCGAGGCCGCGCTGCTCTTCGGCGCTGAGCTCGGCGCGCGCGCGGTCCGCGTGCCCGCGGTCGAGGCGCTAGAAACGGCGCGCGCCTTCGAGCGCGCGCGCCGCGACGGCCTCGGCGGCCCGCTCGATCGGGCCGCCGACCAGTACTTCATCGCGCGCGGCGCCGGCCGCACGATCATCGCCGGCTACCCATGGTTCGGCGACTGGGGCCGCGACACGTTCATCGCGCTGCGCGGACTGGGGGTGGCGCGGGGGCGTATCCTCGAGGCCGTCGACGTCCTGTCGACATGGGCCGGGCTCGTCTCGGAAGGAATGCTGCCCAACTGCTTCCCCGACGCGACGGGCGTGCCCGAGTACAACACGGTGGACGCCTCGCTCTGGTACGCGGTCGCGGCCTCGGAGGCCATCCTGGACGCCGGGGCGGCGCTCGCGGCGGTCGAGCGCCACCGCCTCGCCGACGCCATCGAGGCCATCCTCGTCGGTTACGCGAACGGCACGCGCTATGGCATCCGCGCCACCGACGACGGGCTGCTCGCCGCCGGAGCTCCGGGGCAACAGCTCACCTGGATGGACGCCCGCGTGGACGGCCACGCGATCACGCCGCGCATCGGCAAGCCGGTCGAGGTGCAGGCGCTCTGGCTCAACGCCCTCGCCGCGGCGGCGGCGCTCGGCGCGCCCTCGGCGACGCGCTGGCGCGCGCTCTTCGAGCGCGGCGCCGCCAGCTTCGAGGCCCGCTTCTGGGACGAGGCGCGCGGACGCCTCAATGACGTCGTCGATTGCGACCACGTGCCCGGGGCGGTCGACGCGCGGCTGCGGCCGAACCAGATCTTCGCCGTGGGCGGGCTGCCGTTGTCGCTGCTGTCCCACGCGCGCGCGCTGCGCGTCGTCGACGCGGTTGAGGCGTCATTGCTGACGCCGCTCGGCTTGCGCACGCTCGGACCCGAGGAGCCGGGCTATCGCGCCCGCTACGAGGGCGGCGTCGTCGAGCGCGACAGCGCCTACCACGAAGGGACGGTGTGGCCCTGGCTCATGGGACCCTTCGCAGAGGCCCACGTTCGCGTACACGGCAACGACGCGGCGGCCGTCGAGCTCGCGCGCGCGCGCTTCTTGGAACCACTCGCGCGCGAGCTGGAGACGGCGGGGCTCGGCCACCTTCCCGAGGTGGCCGACGGCGAAGCGCCCCACCACCCGGGCGGGTGTCCGTTCCAGGCGTGGTCGCTCGGTGAGCTGCTCCGTCTCGATCGGAGGGTGCTGGCGCCGCAGACGCAGCGGTCGCAGTCTATCGTTGCCCCGCCCGCCCCCGGGGAGTCACGGAGAGGAGACCCGAGATGAAGCAGAGCAAGGATTACTTCGCCGCGGAGGGACTGCCCGAAGCCGTCCCTCCGACGTGCCACGTCGTGCGCTCCCTCGTGGGCCAGAAGGCCGTCGTCACGGGCGCGAACTCGGGCATCGGCCGCGCCGTCGCGCTCGCCCTCGGCCAGGCCGGCGCCGACGTCGTCGTGAACTACGTCTCGCGCCCCGAGGAGGCGGCCAAGGTCGTCGCCGAGGTCGAGGCTTGCGGCGCGCGCGCCTTCGCCTTCAAGGCCGACGTCAGCCAGGAGTCCGAGGTGCAGGCCATGTTCGCGCGCGCGGCCGAGACGTTCGGCGCCGTCGACATCGTCGTCAACAACGCCGGCCTTCAGAAGGACGCGCCGTTCGAGGAGCTGTCGGTGGCGGCCTGGGACCTCGTGATGAACGTCAACCTCAAGGGCCAGTTCCTGTGCGCGCGCGAGGCGGTGCGCGCGTTCAAGCGGCAGGGCATCCGCAAGGGCGTCTCGTGCGCGGCCGGCAAGATCCTGTGCGTGAGCTCGGTGCACGACGTGATCCCGTGGGCTGGCCACGTCAACTACGCGGCGTCGAAGGGCGGCGTCATGATGATGATGAAGTCAATCGCGCAGGAGGTGGCGCCCTGGCGCATCCGCGTCAACAGCATCTCACCCGGAGCCGTGCGTACGCCCATCAACGAAGAAGCCTGGAGCACGCGCGACGCCTACAACTCGCTCATGACCTTGGTTCCCTACAAGCGCATCGGAGAGCCCGCCGACATCGGCCGCGTCGCCGTCTGGCTCGCGTCCGACGACTCCGACTATGTCACGGGCGCGACCATCTATGTCGACGGCGGCATGACGCTGTACCCGGGCTTCGAGACGGGCGGGTAGTGGGTGCCGGGCGCGACCGACACGTACGGCCGCATCTACGCAGTCGTGAAGCGCATTCCGCGTGGGCGCGTGGCGACATACGGACAAATCGCCGCCCTGGCTGGGCTGCCGCGCCACGCGCGCCTCGTCGGCCACGCGCTCAACGTCTTGCCGGCGGGCAGCGCAGTTCCCTGGCACCGCGTCGTCAACGCCAAGGGTCAGATCAGCCCGCGCGCGAACGCCCTCGGTCACGAGGAGTTGCAGGCCCACCTCCTGCGGCGCGAGGGCGTGCGCGCGACCGACGACCCGATCGCGCTCACGCGTTTCCAGTGGCGGCCGAGGCGCTAGACTGAGCGCGTGTCCGCGACACCTTCACCGGCACCTCCCGTCGCCGCAGCCCGCGTGCGCCTCGACAAGTGGCTGTGGGCGGCGCGCTTCTTTAAGACGCGCTCGGCAGCGGCGCAGGCGGTCGACGGCGGCAAGGTCGACGTGGGTGGCGAGCGCGCCAAGCGCTCGCGCAACGTGCAGGCCGGCGACGTCATCATAATCAGGCGGCCACCCTACGCGCACGAGCTCGTCGTGCGCGCCCTCTCGGAGACGCGTGGTCCGGCCAAGGAGGCCGCCCTCCTCTACGAGGAGACGGCCGCGAGCCGCGAGGCGCGCGAGCGCCTCGCCTACCAGCTCAAGAACGCACCCACGCTCACCTTTCAGGGCGTCGGCCGGCCCACGAAGCGCGACCGCCGCGTGATCGACCGTCTCAAACGCGGCTGGTGAAATCCCCTGGGGGAAAACCCCATCGGGCCTTGCCTCCGGGCCGGCGAGTGACTACTTGATTTCATACTGCGTGGGACGAGTCGCTACAGATCCATCGTCCGCTTCCCAAGAGCGCGCGTGGAGGCGTTTGCCGTGACCTTGCCGCGCGCCGTGGCAAGAGGGCAGAGATGAGCACGCATCCGGTCCTGATTGTCGACGACGACGACGACATCCGCGAGAGCATCATCGACTTCTTGGAGGATCACGGCTACGCGGCCGTCGGCGCGGCGAATGGCAAGGACGCCCTCGAGAAGCTCATCGCGCGCGCGCTCGAGCCGGCCGTCATCGTCCTCGATCTCATGATGCCAATCATGGACGGCCGGACCTTCCGGGACGAGCAGCTGCGCGATCCGGCCCTCGCGCGCATCCCCCTGATCGTCGTCTCCGCCTTCCGCGAGGCGCCGGCCGTCGTCGCCGAGATGGGCGGCAGCCTCGTGCAAAAGCCCCTGGATCTGGACCGGCTGCTCACGGCGGTGCGACGTTACTGTGACTGAGCTTGCGACTGACGCGGCCGCCGACGCGCCTTAGGGTAGACAACCGACGCGTTTGGTGTCGAGCACGACATCGTCGTAGTAGAGGTCGAACGGTTTCTTCGGACCAAAGTCGTGGAACCCGAAGCCGAACTGGTCGAAGCCACCGACGATCCCGCTGCTCGTCCCCTTGTAGATCGGCTCGCCCGGGAGCGGCAGTGGCACCGGGTTGGCCGTAAAGCCGATGTGCTGATCGTCGAACGTTCCGGTGAGATTGCCATTCGTCCACAACGTGATGCGATCGGGCTGGTCCTCGAAGTGCCATTCTATGCACGTCCACGTCATCGTCGGCACGGCCATGTTCGGATAAGCGACGATCTCCACGGGCGGCGATTGGTCCATCAGATCGAGCGCCAGTTGCCAAGCGCCGTAGAGATTGGCGACCTCCATGTAGTGCAGCTTGGGGAATGGCGCGGCGCCGTTGTTGGGTCCGGTCCCGTTCGTGCCCGCGAAGACCATCTCGGTGTGGGTGCTCGTCAGCGGATCGGGCGTGATCAGAAAATACGCGCGCCCGTAAACCGACGCTCCCCGCAGCGCGGCGGGCGCGCTCTTCGTGACGATGAAGGCGAAGTCCTGCGTCGGCCCCGCCAGCGCGCGAACCTGCATGGCGTACTTGCCGTGCGCGACGGTTTGCTGCTGCACGTTCAACGTCCCGCCGCCGCCCGTC
>DASZFV010000217.1:0-7309 GCA_035939455.1 Polyangia bacterium | reverse complement strand
CATCCGCCTCTCCGTCGGCATCGAGCACGTCGACGACTTGATCGCCGACCTCGAACAAGCTCTCAATGCGTCCAAAACCCGTGGCGGAGGGCGGCGATGAGCAGGGGTCGAACCAGAAGGGGCGCGTGAGGTGAAGATGGCCGGCCAGCTTTGAGCGACCGGCCATCTTTTAATCAGAGACTGTGGCGTTGAGCGCTACTGACACGCGGCCGCATTGCAGAACCAACGGCTCATGTTCCCGAACATGACGCACAGGCACTGCTCTTGACGATGATTCGTGCAGGCATTCACGGCGCAGCGCTCGTTAAATGTCGTGCACGTCGTATTGCGGTTCATCACGTTTGCAGGGCACATCGGAATTCCTGCTCCTGCGTCGGTCCCCGCGTCCGCACCGCCGCCATCGGTCCCGGCGTCGACGGTGTCGCAGGCTTCGCAAGCGATCTTGTTGTTGGGATCGCAGAAGCAGAACTGCTCCTGGTTACGCCGGCACGCTCTCGTCATCGTGCAGGTGAAGTCCGCAGGACAGGTGCCGCCAAGCACGCAGGGCGTCGGCGTGGCGTCAGTCCCGGTATCCGTACCGGCGTCGGCCTTGGTGCCGCCCGCGCCACCGGTACCGGCGTGGCCGCCCGCGCCGGCCGTCGCCCCGCCAGAACCCGCGGTGGCGCCGCCCGAACCGGCGGTGGCGCCGCCAGAACCAGCGGTGGCGCCGCCCGAGCCCGCCGCCGCGTCGTCGTTGCTACCGGCTTGACCCGAGGCGTCCGAAGTTGCGCCGCCGGTGCCACCTGAGCCGGCCGCTCCGTCGTTGGAGCCGCCGCTGCCGCCTTTGCCAGTGGTGGCGGGGCTGCTGCTGCCGCAGCCCCCGATCGCGGCGAGGATCACCGCGCAGGAGAACGTCGAGAGCCAAGTCGTCTTTCGGATCATGAGGGGAGCCTCCGGGGTAGTCTGGGGATAGTTGCGGCTTTAGACTACATAAAATCCTGTATCCACCCAAGCAAAAGGTTCGTATGAAATCTCGGATCGAATAGGAAGATTAGTGAATACAACTACTTAGATTTTTGTCAGTGGCACCCCGTCACCAGGGTCACTTGCTGCGTGTTCTCGATTAACGCGCGACAGTAGGATCCGTGGACGGTCAACGTCAGGCTCGCGTCCTCGTCGAACGTCCAGCCGTCGACTCCGTCCTGCGGCACGCGCGTGCCATCGAATCGAAGCTCGACGAGGTTCGGGTCCGGCGGCGGCGCGCGGAGGTCGATCTTGCAAGCCTCTTCGGCAATCGTCTCTACGACGGCCTCGAGCGCGGCCGAGAGCTCCGTCGGCGTCCTCACGAGGTGGTATAGCGGCGAGCCTCCGCTGTCGAGGCCGCCGTATGTCGCGAGCTGATCGAGGCAGGCGCTACCGACCGCTCCGTCGCCGATGCCGAACACTGCCGTGTTGATGAACGCGCGGCTCAGCTTCGTGACCTGCGTCTGGGCGTCGTCGCAGGCGGGGCTCGTCGAATCCGCGCCCGCGCCGCACGTGGGATCCCCGCTCGTGAGGAGCAACACGTAACGGTGTCCCGGGTCGCTCGCCGAGAACAGAGACGTGAACGTGCTATTGCACTTCGCGAGGGCGTCGGCGACCGGCCGCTGGGGCTGGTCGCAGCCGGACCCGCCATTGTCGCAGACAGAGATGATCCGATCGATGGCCTTCAGGTTGTCGGTGATCGGTTGCGCCACGTCTCCCGCGCAGCAGCCCGGAGCGTTGCTGCACATCGACACCGGCGCCGGGAATTCTTGGTAGCCAAAGCGCACTCTTCTGTACTTCGAGATGAACGCGCGGACCTGCTGATGGATCACGTCTAGCCGCGAACCAGAGCCGAACCACGACTGCGCGCTCGCGGAGCGGTCGACGCTGAAGATGATGTCTGGGATGCGGAGCGTGTTCGGGAGGAATTCAATCTGCCCGGCGAAGCAAAGCCCGATGGCGTCCAGGCGGCCGCCGTCGAAGCGGAAGCTGCCGCCCGCGCCGCCATTGCCGCCGGCGTCATCGCGCGCGTCGATGCTCGGACCCACGCCGCTCGCGCCGGCGCCGCCCTCGGGGCGATCCGAAGGATCGAGGACCACCGTCTGCCGGCACGCGCCGAGCGCGCCGAGGGTCGCGAGCGTGAGCATGGCGCCGAACGCCGAGCCCCGTCGAGTCGGCGTGAGCGTCGAGCGCGCGCAGCCGCGCTCAGAGGCGCGCCGCTCCAACACCTTCGCCGCTCCCCAGCAAGCGCTCCGCGTCCACCCGGAAGCGGCCGCTTGGCCAGCGCCGCAGATAGGCCCTCGTCGCGTCTGGACCCGCCGGATCGCCGAGCTGCATGAGGCACTCGGCGCGATGGAAGGTGGCCGGCTCCGCGGCGTCGCGCACGAGCGGTGACGAGAGCGCGATCTGATACGCGGTGACGGCACGTTTATAGTCGGCGCGCGAGCGGTAGAGGTCTCCCGCGACCCGAGCTATCTCGGCGCGGCGTTCGCTGTCGGGGTGATTGCGGATGAAGTCGGCGGCCTCGGCGAGCGCGCCCGGCGCGTCGCCCGCGTGGACGAGCGTCTCGATGATCGAGACGTCGGTCTCGACGCGCAGCACGCCGTCCGGGTGATCGGACCGGTAGCGGCGCCAAGCCGCGACCGCGTTGGCCGGCTGGGCCAGGCGGTCGCGCAGGATCTTCCCGACCTCGTAGGCGGCGTTTTCGCCGGCCGCGCCGCCGCGCTGAACGAGCGCGCGGTAGAGAGCGAGCGCGCGCGTCGTATCGCCCGACGCAAGCGCCGCTCGCGCGCTGGCCTCGGCGTCGTCGTCCGCGCCCGAGGCCGTGCCTGGTGCCGCGGGCGCGAGGGCGCGCACGTGCGGAATCGTCCGCGGCGCCGTGTCGCTCGACGGCAGGTCGGGGCTGGCCCACGTCTCGCCGGTCGCGAGGCGCGCGAGGCGCGCGTGGTCCCAGATCTCGACGATGCCGTCCTGGTCGTCGACGTACACGCGGCGCGCGCCGTCCATGCGCAGCTTGAAGCGCGTGCCGAGAACGACGACGCGGTACGGACCCGCGAGCACGACGTACGAATGCCCCGCGGACTGGCGAGGAACCTTGAAGGCCACCTCGCCGCCGTCGACCTTGGTGCGACCGGCGCGATCGATGGTCATGACCGATGAGGATTCCAGGTGCGCCTCGGCGCCGCCCACGAGCGTCAGCTCCAGGCGCTCGCCGGCGCCCGTGCGGATCGTGCCCTCGGCCGCGGGTACGGGGAGGAGTCGCGTCTCGGCCACCGGCGCCGGCGTCGCGCGAGCGACGACCGTGGGCGCGAGCTGGTGGCGCGGCCACATCCAGGCCACGAACGCGAAGGCGAGCGCCGCGGTGCTGGCGACGCCGCCCGCGAACCACGCCCAACGCGGCATCCGGGTCGCGCGCACGCGCACCAGGTCGGCCGTCGAGGTCTCGGCGTTCGCGTCGAGGTCCGCGTCGGTGCCCAGATGAGAAACGCGCGCCCACATGCGCCGCAGCGTCACGTCGTCGGCGACGCGCCCACGGGCATCACGGAGGGCGCTCTCGAGCTCGCGCGTCACGGCGTCGTCGCCCTTGCCTCGGGCCGGGTGGTCCGTCTCGCTCATGACGACCTCGCAGTGGTCTTACGCGCCATCTCGGCGAGCTCCGAGCGGGCGTGGTGCAGGCGCGACCAGACCGTGTTCTCCGGGCAGCCCGCGATCTTCGCGATCTCATCGACGGGCAGCTCCTCGATCTCGAACAGCACGAGCACGAGGCGTTTCTTGGGTGACAGTCGTCGCAGCAGGCCGTCGAGAGCCGCGAGGCGGGCGGTGCGCTCCGACGGGTCCGGATCGGGGGGCGGTGGCGGTTCGCGGAGCAGCAGAGTCCCCAGCAGCGCGTGCATGCGGCGGCGGCGCATGGCGCGCCCCGCGCCGCGGGCCGCGATGCGATAGATCCAGGTGGACAACCGCGCCGCGCCCCGGAAGCGATCCAAGCTACGGTACACGGCGACGAAGACATCCTGGCACGCGTCCTCGCGCTCGTCGGGCGGGACGCCGAACGCCGAGAGGAAACGGTACACCGTAGGCGCGTGCCGGTCATGGAGCGTGCGCCACGCCCCGTGATCGCCGCGGCGGCAGCGCGCCACCAGCTCCATATCGGTGGGCAGCGTGCCTCGCGGGACGGCGGGGCGTATGAGGCTAGGCGTATTCACAAGACGCTCGAAAAGATTAGTGGAGGGTAGGCTCTCCGTTCGTCACCGAAAGGCCAACCCCAATTCTACGCCACCGTCGCCGTAGAAGCGTGGCGTTCCCCACACTTGGGCGCCGGTCGAGGTCTTGAAAGCATAAGGAACGGTCAACGCGGCGCGTAAAAGAAGCCGCAAGTAGAGCGGGCGGGCCAGGAAGACTGCATACCCCAGCGCCAGGTCGCCCTCGGGAGCGAGGTGAGCGCCCGGCGCGGCGTTGGCGCCCTCGGCGGACACGAGCAAAAGGTCAGCGCCGGCACCAACACCAGGCTCGAGCCTTCCCGGGCCCGCAGCGAGGCTCAAATAGACGCCCAGGCGGAACGGAAGGCGGCGAAGCGTGGCCGTCGCGCTCGACCAGCGCGCGTCGACCGGCGGCGCGTATCCGAGGCTGAGGCGGGCACCGCGGTGCACGCCTTCCCCCGCGCTCTCGACGCCGATCGTGAGGTCACCGTCGCCATCGATGCCGCCCGCGTCGCCGCGGCGGGCGCTGCCGGCCAGGCCCAGCCGCCAGACGCCGCGCGCGCGCGGCACGCTGGACGGCGCCACCGCAACCCCCGTCGGCTGGAGCGTGACGGCCGGGGCCGGGGTGGGCGGCGGCTTGAGCGCAGGCGGCGGAAGGGACGGCGCCTCGTAGCCCACATCGTGAAGATAGCGATCGACGATGAGCGCGATCGTGTCGGCGAGCGCCGCACAGTCGGGCGCGCTGCCGCGCGGTGGCGCCGGCAGCGCCCGGTGCAGCACGATCTCGCCGTGGACGTCGACGAGGTCGACGCGCACCTCTCCTTCGGACGAGCTGGTAACCTCGAGGCGCAGCCCACCCGCGAGCGAGAGCGGCGTCGCCGTCGTCGCGGGGGCCGCGATCCCCGCGACGAGCGTGTTCAGGGCCGCGCCGAGCTGCGCGGACGACGGGCATTCCGACGCTGGCGCGTTTGCGGCCGTTGGCGGCGTCGCGGGAGCGGCCGCGCCGAGCGCGGAGAGGAGCACGGTCGACAGGGCCGCGAGCACGGGCTCATTATCGCCGACTATGAGTCGCAGCGCGCGACGAGCCGCCGCGTGCCCTCCGCGAAGACCGCTGCGGGCGGCAGGAGGGAGAGCACGAGGAACGTTCCGTCGCGCAGGTCGAAGAAGTAACCGGGGTGTACGAGGACGCCCTCCTCGGCGAGCAGCGCCGTGGCCCAGGCTTCGTCGCTGCGCGTGGCGGGGACGCGCACGAGCGCCGACCAGCCACCCTCGCTGGGCAGCAGCGTGCAGCGCGACGACGCCGGCAGCGCCGCGGCGAGGCGGGCGCGATTCGCCGCGATGCGCGCCGCGATCGCGCGCCGCGCCTCGCGTCCGATCGCCAAGAGCCGCGCGGCGGCGACTTGCACGGGCGCGCCGACGGACAGATACGTGTCGGCGATCAACGTGAGGCGCGCCATGGCTTGGTCGGCTTGTGCCGCGGGACCGGCCACCGCCGTCCACCCGAGCTTGAGCTGAGGCAGCCCGCAGGACTTCGAGAGGCCGCCGAGCGCGAACGTCAGCACCCGCTCGGTGAACGCCGACTCGGCGGCGAGCGCGCGCACCTGCTCCGCGTCGTTCCTGGCCGCATAGGGGGCAAAGACCTCGTCGGCGATCACGGCGAGGTCGTGCGCGGCGCAGCGAGCCGCGAGCGCCGGCAGCTCGGAGCGCTTCAAAAACGACCCCGTGGGATTGTTAGGATTGACGACGATCAGCGCGCGCGCGCGGCCTCGGACCTGGGTGAGGGCCGCGTCGACGCTCGCGAAGTCCACGTGCCAGGCGCCGTCATAGGCGAGCCGGTAGGGCACGGGCGTCACGCCCTCGAGGCGCGCGAGGTACTCGAACAGCGGGTAGCTCGGCTCCGGGACGAGCGCGGCGTCGCCCGGATCGCAGAGCAGCTTGAAGAGGAAGGCGTACGATTCGCTCGAGCTCGCAGTGAGGAGCAGGCGGTCGGGCGAAAGGGGCGCTCCCCCGGCCGCCAGCTCCACGGCGACCGCGGCCCGCGCGGCGGGCAGCCCCGCGGGAGCCGGCTCGTAGGCGCCGCCCCCGCTCGACGCCAACGCCTCGCTCACGAGCGGCCCGAGATCGGCGAGGCCCACCTGCGTGGGGTTCGACACGGTCAGATCGAGGATCTCTTCGCCGCGGGCGCGCCGCACACCTTCGAGCGAGGCGAGGGCGTTTTCGGGGCGATCCCACGGCAGGCGGCTGGAAAACTCGCGCGGCACACGAGCAGCGTAGCGCGGCCGCGTTGGGACGGTGCGTCGAGAAGGTCCGTCGGGCCTCGCGGTGGCCGCGCCAACCTTCTATGATTCCGCCACCATGAGCCTGGACCTGCGCGATCTCCTGCGGGCGGAGATGCGCGCGCACCCCCGCGTCGCGCAACAGAAGCTCTTCGCCGGCAGCGACGAGGCAGCACGAATCGCCGCGGCGTTGCCGCCGTTCGTCCCGTTCGGAGGCGCCGACTATGCGAGCGGCGTTTGGATCGTCGACTGGGATCACCGCCTGCCGTCGCGACAGGCCGTGCTGCGTCTCTACGCTTGTTACTCGAGCGACCGCCGGCGGCAGTTCGACAATGCGTACGAGACGCGCATCGCCGAGATGTCGAAGGAAGATCTCTTCCCCGAGTTCGACGTCTCCGACTTCATGGGGCTGCCGGCCGACGAAACCTACGAGGCGGACCTCGATCTGAGCGGGAGCCCGGCGCGCATGCGGCTCGTGAGCGATTGGCGCCGCGAGATCCAGCCCTTGCCCGCGACGAGCGCCATCGAGATCGTGCGCGCCTCGGAGCCGTTCCGCGAGCTGCGCTCGCAGGCCAAGGTGCGCGCGCCCGGGCTCGGCGATCTCGAGCCCGCGGAGTGGTCGCCGCCGTGCGAGAGCGGCCACGTGCGCTGGGGCGTCGACGTCTGGTACCTGCTGACCTTCAACGGCATGGTGGGCGAGGGCCGCGCGTTCCTCGTCGATCTCGAGGAGAAGTGCGTCGTGCGCGAGCGCGACTTCCAGTTCCGCGCCGGCTAGGGGTCCCGCCGTAGGCGGGAGTGGCAGGGTGGGCTGTCTGGCCGCGACGGGAGCCCGTT
>DASZFV010000216.1:0-3223 GCA_035939455.1 Polyangia bacterium | reverse complement strand
CATGCTCCTCGGCCAGGGCGTGCGCGGGCGCGGACTGGTCCCGGTAGACGAACACGCGCAAAGGGCCGTGCGCAGTAGGGATTTCAGCGTCCGCGTAGCGTATGAGGTTCATCTGCCTAGCTATTGATGGTGACGGGGCGGCGAAGTTACGGGGCTACGCCCCGCTTTGTCAAACCCGGGCTTGTTGGCTATCTTAAGGACGAAATGGCCCGGCGGACGATTCTCCGATTTCCTGACGCGAAGCTGCGCCAACGCTCGGTCGCCGTGACCGAGGTTGACGACGACGTGCGTCAACTGGTGGCCGATATGGCTGAGACGATGGAGGGCGCCAACGGCGCCGGGTTGGCGGCGATTCAGGTCGGCGCGCCCGTGCGCCTCTTCATCATCGACGGCCCCGTCGCGGGCGGCGTCGAGGGCTCGCCGCCGAAGGTCTTCATCAACCCCGAGATCGTCGAGATCTCCGCGGAGAGCCAGACCGGCGACGAGGGCTGCCTCTCGTTCCCGGGCATCTTCGTGCCCGTCAAGCGCGGCATAAAGGCGCGCATCCGCGCCATGGGACTCGACGGCGAGACGTTCGAGGCCGAGGGCGAGGGGCTGCTGGCGCGCGCGTTCCAGCACGAGACCGATCACTTGAACGGCCGCCTGCTCATCGATCAGGTCGGTCCCGTGAAACGTGAGATCATCAAGCGCAAGCTGCGCAAGGATCTCGAGGCGGAGCGCGAAGAGGGCGCGGACAACAAGAGCGGCGCCGCGAGCGCGGGCTAGCATGCTCACGATCTCGCTCGCGCGCCTCGAGTTCGACGGCCGCCACGGCGCGACCGCCGTCGAGCGGCGCGCCACGCGCAAGTTCGAGGTCGACGTCGAGCTCGACGTCGACGTCGCGGCGGCCGAGCGCAGCGACAAGCTGGCGGACACGGTCGACTACAGCCGCGTCGCCGACGTCATCGTCGCTATCGGCGTGGGCGAGCCGCACCACCTCCTCGAGTCGCTCGCGCGCCGGATGGTCGACAACGTGCGAGGGCGGTTTCCGGCCGTCAGGCGTGTGCGCCTCGAGCTGCGCAAGCTCAACCCGCCGACATGTCCGGGCCATCCCGCGTGGTCCGCGGTGCGCATCAAAGAAGAATAGGTGACTCGCGCTCACCGCCCGGGCGGCGCTACTGGCATCGCCCCGCGCCGCCCGCGTCCGGCGCGACGCAGGTGAGCCCGGCTTGGCACAGGCAGCTGCCGGTGATGCAGAACAGGCCGGCCCCAGTGTTGCTGACGGAACATCGGCCCTGGCCATCGCAGTGCGAGCCGCTCGCGCAGGCGCTCGAGCACGAGCCGAAGCCCTCCGCGCAGGTCGTCGTGCACGCGCCGGCCCCGTTGCACGTGAAGGCGCCGCAGGCAGCGTGGGGATCAGTGCCGGCCGTCGCGGGCGCGCACGCGCCCGGCGTGGCGCCGCCGCAGGCGCCGCACGCGCACGCGCTCTCGCAGCAATGGCCGTCGACACAGAACGTGTCCTGACACTGAGCATTCGCCGTGCAGGTGTGCCCGCGCGGCAACAGCTGTGGCGTCTCGACGGCACTGTCGCGCGCATCGAGCGTCGCGTCCGCGGCGCTGATGTCGCTGGGCGCGTCGCCGTGCGCTCCGTCATCCGGACGGTCGGCGTTCGCGTCGGCCACGGCGTCTACCCGGGTTTCGACGCCGACGTCCCCGGACCGATCGGCGGGACTGTCTCCAGCCTCCGTCGTTGCGCCGTCCGACGCGTCGGCGGTGGAACCGCCGTCGGCGGGGAGGACGCGCGGCAGGTGGGCCGGGTCGAACGCGGGCAAGCTTGGGTTCGTGACGTCCGCGCAGGCGGGTGGGCCCGCGACGTCGGGGCACGAGCCACCCGCGCACGCGCACGCGCGCAGGAGCGAGACGAACAGCACCCGTCGCTCGCCGCTCACGAACCTGACGCCTGACGCCGTTCTGCTAACGACGAGCCGGCGCGGCGAGCCCGCCGCGGGCGCGAACGCGAGCGACGCCGTGACGGAGAACGGCGCGTCGAGCGGGCTGGCGGGCAGGAGCCCCAGCGTGGCCGGGAACGCCGGCAGCGGCTGCGCCGAGGCGCCGGTCGTGGCCGCGGCCGATGCGGCGCCGTAGACGTACGCGCGGTCGAGGCTCTGCGTGGCGACGTGGAGCTCGAGCGTGTCGGCCTCGGCGGGCAGCGACAGATCGGTGTCCACGACGACCACCACCTCCGTGACTGGGCCGTGACAACCCGCAAACCCAAGCAAGGCGATGCCCGCGGCCCCGGAGATCCTCGCGCCGCGCCGCCCTTCCATCCTACGGAGACCGGAGCGTGACGAGGCCGGGGGCCAAGGTCCCCGCGTACGGTTTGTCGGAGGACGAGGCCAAGACGACGCTCGTGACGACAGCGCCGGCGGCGACGACGCCGAGCGCCGTCCAGAACCACCAGCGCCGATAGACCGGCGAAGGATCGGGCCCCGCCGGCACCGTCGCGGGCGACATCGCCGCGCCCGCGGGGGGCGGGGCCAGCGTGAGCGCCGCGGCGGGTTCGGGCGCCGGCGCCTGGGCGGGCGCGAGCACGGGTGCGATCGGCACGACGGGCACCTTGTCCGTCTCGGCGCCGCGCTCGCGCAGCTCCGCGATCATGCGCTCGATCTCGGGCCGGTTGGGCGCGTCGGGCAGACTGCGCAGGTATTTTCGGTAGAAGTCCAGAGCCGCCGCGTTCTCGCCGAGCTTGCGGTGGCACTGCGCGATGTTGAACAGGAACGACGGGTCCGGCTTGAGCCGGTACGCCTCGCGAAACTCCGAGAGGGCGGGCGCGAACTCGTCGAGGTTGTAGTGCGACACGGCCTGCTCGTAGTGCGCGCGAGCCGACCGGACGCGCTCCGCGTCCGAGCCTTGACCGCTCCACGCCTGTCCCGGAGCGGCCACCGTCAGCAGCACGGCGGTCGCCACGGTGATGGGCAAGCGGATCGCGAGCACGGCCGATGGTACCACCGGGCCGAGGCGGGTGAACACCCGCGCGCCTGGCGCTACGTCGTCTCGAGGCCGCGCGCCATGAGCACCTTGCCGGAGCGCATGAGCTCGACGACGTCGTACTGCCCCATGAGCTCGAAGAAGGCGTCGAGCTTGGCCGAGACGCCGTAGAGGCGCAGCACGAGCGAGTCGGGGCCGTAGTCAACGACCTTGGCGTTGTACTGCTCGCTGATCTGGAGCAGCTCGGTGCGCTGGT
>DASZFV010000215.1:0-2293 GCA_035939455.1 Polyangia bacterium | reverse complement strand
GTACGAATCGCTCGACGGGGCGCCGCTCTCCTTCGACGCCGCCACCGCCGCCGAGCGCGCCCGGCTCGAGCCCGCGCTCACCGCCCTGCCCGACCTCGCGCTCACGCACTTCGCGCGCACCGAAGGCGGCCCCGTGTGGCTCCTCGCGCCCGCGCCCGACTAACTTTCAGTTCGTCAGTATTTGAGTGACGTAAAGGGGGATCGTCCCCGTGACGGGGGCGCCCAGCACGACGCCCACACCCAGCTTGGTGGCGCGCGGCTCGACGACGTTCGCGCGGTGGCCCGGGCTCGCCATGAAGCCGCTCTCGACCTCCTGCGCCGAGTAGGCGCGGCCCACGTTCTCGAGGACGAGCTCGGGTGCGAGCCCGCCTTTGTGCACGCGATCGAGCGCCGTGCCCGTGCGAGGCGAGACATGGCCCACGAATTCGTGCTCCGCCATGTCGCGGCTGTGAGCGCGCGCGATGGCGGCGAGGCGGGCGTCCCAGGTCACGGCGCCGAGCCCTGCCGCGGCGCGATCGCGGTTGACGAGCGCGAGCAGGTCCCGCTCGGCCGCCTCCGCGGACACCTTGGCCTGCCGCGTGCCCGCGCCGCGGGGCGCGATCCCGGGCGGCTCGACACCGCAGTAGACGGGGAAGTTCGCCAGCACCGCAGTCCCGGCCTTGTCCTCGGCCGTCACCTCGACCTGGTACTTGCCGTCGGCGAGGCAGGCGAGCTTGCCCTCGACGTGGCCCGCCCGCGTGGACGGCGGCTGCTCCGCGACCTTCCCGTCGGGTGACGTGACGACGACGCGCGCTTCGCGGTACCGGCCCACGAGCTTGCCCCCGATGGGCGCGCTCGCGCCGCTCGCGAGGTGCCTCGGCACGGGCTCGAGCGCGAGGTGCGACTCCTGCAGGCCCACGACGACGTACATGAGACCGCCCGCGCGATCGATGCCGATACCCACGCGCGTCACGGGGTCGGACTTGTAGATGATCGCGATCTCCTTGCCTGCCTGCTCGCGCACCTCGCGGTCGGCGCCGGCCGTCGCCCGCGAGAGCAGAAGGTGCGGAGACGGCTCGGCGATGCCGTAATGCGTGAGCAAGAAGTCCACCACCTCGAGCGCGGGCAGATCGTCGCCTCGCAGGTTGTGCGCGAGATCGTTCATGGCCGCGTCGAGGCGCGCGTCGGCCTGGGGCGGCGGCCGCCTCTCGCGCTTGGCGAGCGCGCTCACGTCCTTGAGGATGCCGGCACGCAGGCGATCCTTCGGAACGACCACGCACGCCTTCCGCGTCGGCGCGCAGGCCTGGCTGGGATTTGCCGCGTAGGCACGCGCGCCTGGTTGCGCCGGTCTGAACAGCCGCTCCGCCGCCTCCGCGGACGCCGCCGCGGTCCGGCCGCGGCCCACGGTGGACGGGCTCGCCTTCGAGGGCTCGGGCGCGCCCGCGGCGGCGGGCGACGAGGCCGGACGCGCCTCTTTCGGCGTCGGCTCGGGGCTCGGGACGGGCGCGTCCCGGCGCGCCGCGACCGGGCCCGCGCACGCGCCCAGGACGGCGACCACACCACACCACCACGCGTCCCTTCCGGCGGAACGCCTCCCGAGGTCACGCTGCGCGGAATCCCGCGCCCGCACCCCGCCCGACCTACTTCTTGCTCTTGCCGGAGGGGCGTTCGCCCTTCACGGCAGCCGTGGTCTTCCTGTCCGCGGGGGCGACGGGCGCGGGGCCATGCCCGACCGCGACGGCCGGGTGCGGCGCGGGCGCGGCGCGAGGCGGAACGGCGCCCTTCTCGTCGCCGAACACGAGGTCGCCGAACTTGTCGAGGGCGTGGAAGTCGCCGACCATCGGCGGCGACCAGGCCGAGGCCTGCTGCGGCTTGCCCTGCGGCATGTCCATCCGGAACATGTTGATGCGCCACTTGTCGCCGACCGTGGGTGGCAGCTTCACGGCCGACGCCTTGTCGAGGCCCTTGACGTCCTCGAGCGGGATCGCCATCTCGACCGTCCAGTACTTGTCCTTGTCCTCGCGCTTGTTGAGCGTGCCCTCGACAGACACCTTGGCCTGCAGCTTCGAGTTCCACGAGTAAGGCTTCTTCTTCGGATCGAGCGTGTCCTCGTACTTGCGGTACTCCGGCAGGTACGTGTCGAAGACGTTGCCGTTCGGCGCCACCTGCAGCTCGACGTAGGTCTTCCCGTTGCCGTCGGCGTCGATCATCAGCTCGTCCGCCTCCTGCGTCCACAGCTTGTCGTCCCGCTTCGTGAGGGTCGACCAGATGTCGGTGTCCTGGTTGTCGAACGCGACGTAGAGGAATTTGTCGT
>DASZFV010000214.1:0-7445 GCA_035939455.1 Polyangia bacterium | reverse complement strand
CACGGGCTGGACGTTCTACGCGCCCTACAGCACGTCGACGCCCGAGACGCTGTTCCCCGTGCTGCTCGGCGTCTTCATCTTGGGCTTCTCGTCGATCCTCACGGGCCTCAACTTCATCGTCACGATCCACACGCTGCGCGCGCCCGGCATCGGGTGGATGCGCCTGCAGCTGTTCGTGTGGGCGATCTACGCGACCTCGATCATCCAGGTGCTCGCGACGCCGGTGATCGGCCTCACCGTCATGCTCGTCGGCATCGAAAAGGTGGGCGGCTTCGGCCTCTTCGACGCGACGAGGGGCGGCGACCCGGTGCTCTTCCAGCACATGTTCTGGTTCTACTCGCACCCGGCCGTCTACATCATGGTGCTCCCGTCGATGGGCGTCATCAGCGAGGCCATCGCCGCGTTTTCGCGCAAGAACGTCTTCGGCTACAAGATGATCGCGTACTCGTCGCTGGGCATCGCGTTCGTCGGCTTCTTTGCCTGGGGTCACCACATGTTCGTGTCTGGCCAGTCGACCTTCGAGAACGGCGCGTTCGCCGTCATCTCGATGTTCGTCGGCGTGTTCACCGCCATCAAGGTGTTCAACTGGGTCGGCACGCTCTACCGCGGCTCCATCGCCGTGAAGACGCCGCTCATCTATATCTGCGGCTTCCTCTTCTTCATCGTATTCGGCGGCATGACGGGCATCGCCGTCGCCACGGTGTCCCTCGACGTGCACTGGCACGACACCTACTTCGTCGTCGCGCACTTCCACTTCATCATGGTGGGCGCCGTCATCATGGCGTTCCTCATCGCGCTTCACTACTGGTTCCCGAAGATGTTCGGGCGCATGTACCACGAGGGCTGGGGCATGACGGCGGCGGGCTTCATCGTGCTCGGGTTCAACGCGACGTTCATCCCGCAGTTCCTCTTGGGCAACGCCGGGATGCCGCGTCGCTACTACATGTACCCTGAGCGCTTCCAAGCCCTGAACGTTGCCTCGACGGCCGGCTCGTCGCTGCTCGCAATCGGCTTCGTCATCATCCTCGTCTATCTGATCTTCGCGCTCGTGCGCGGCAAGCGCGCCTCCGACAATCCCTGGGATTCGCGCGGCTACGAGTGGCTGACGACCTCGCCCCCGCCCAAGCACAACTTCCACGAGACGCCCGTCATCACGCAGGACGCGCACTCGTACCAGAAGCCGGGAGAGGAGGTTGAGCATGTCGTCATCTGACGCGCACGCCGTCCCCGGCCGCGGCGAGGCACATCTGGCGCACCACTTCGAGACCCAGACCCAGCAGGACGGCGCGGTGCGCCTCGGCATGTGGCTCTTCCTCGGCACCGAGGTGCTGCTCTTCGCGGGCCTCTTCCTCGGCTACACGGTCTACCGAAACTTCTATCACGAGGCTTTTCACGAGGCGTCCCGCCACCTCAGCCTCGCGCTCGGGACGACCAACACGATCGTGCTCATCACGAGCAGCCTCAGCGTCGCCCTCGGGTATCACTCCATCAAGCAGGGCAGGGAAAAGCTCTGCGCAGGCATGCTCGTGTTCACGATCCTCTGCGCGCTCGCGTTCTTGGGCATCAAGTCGATCGAGTACGCCGAGAAGTTCCGCGAGGGCGCGCTTCCCGGCAAGTGGTACCACTTCAGCGAGATCACGGCCCCGGGCGCGAACCTCTACTACACGGTCTACTTCCTGGCGACGGGCCTGCACGCGTTCCACGTCATCGTGGGTATGTCGGTGCTGCTGTGGGTCCTCAAGGGCGTCGTGAAGGGCAAGTACGGCCCCAAGAACTACGTGGCCGTCGAGCTCGGCGGCCTGTACTGGCACCTCGTCGACCTCGTGTGGATCTTCTTGTTCCCGCTTCTCTATTTGATCTAGACCCGGAGAACCGCCAGTGGCCAACCCCACAAATAAGGAAGCTCCACAGGCCGCAGCGCACGCGCACGGCGTCGGCCGCTACTTCGCCGTGTGGATCGCGCTCATGGCTTTCACGGCGCTCACCGTGTTCACGGGCCGCATGGATCTCGGCGAGGTCAACCTCCTGCTCGCCGTCGGTATAGCCACGACGAAGGCCACGCTCGTCGTGCTGTTCTTCATGCACATGACCGAGGCGCCCGCGGCCAACCGCATCGTCTTCGTTGTCTCGATTTTCTTCGCGATCTTGCTCATCGTCGGCGTCTTCGGCGACCTCTGGACGCGCAACGAGATGACGCTGCCGTCCGCGGCGCCGAGCACGGAGGGGCCGGAGATTTCGGTGCCCTCGGAGTCCGCCGGGCCCGCGGCTCCAGCCGTGCCCGGCCGCGAGTAGGGGGACCGGGCCCGGAAACCCGGGCGGCGCGAGTGCGCGAAGCGATGCGAGCAAGCCCGAGCCAACGGGTCAGTTCAGCGCGAGGGCCGAGCAAGACCCGCTCGACAAGATCTGCCCGCACAGCTTCTTGAACCGCGGTTCGATGGGCCGGTCTGCGGTGCGCTCGCGCTTTCCCGGGTCGTGTATCGTGATGGCGCCGTGGGAGAGCTCCGGCGCGGGCACGTTCATGACCTGGGCGAGGGCGTGGTCCAGCACGGCGATGCGGTGCGGGTAGTGGCGCGCGTAGCCCTTGTCGATGTAGTGCGGGCCGTGGTTGTAGTGGGCCCAGAAGCCGTGGTTCTTGTGCGTGCAGGGCACCTCTTTGGTGACGCGTTCGCGCCGGCCGTTCTCATCGAGCTTGACGATCGTCTTCGTCATGACAGCGCCGCCGTCGCGGTAGTGCGCCAGCGTGCGCGCGCCGAGCTCGATGTTCGTCGCGGGCTCCATGAGGTCCTTCCACGCCATGCCCTTGAGGTCGCCGTTCGTGCAACGGTCGTGAGCGTCGACGTGGCAGCGGATGGCCATGAGACCACCGTCCTTCGCGAAGACCTTGCCGTCACGCGTGTACGCGCGCGACGCCTTCTCGTTCATGTCGCTCTCGTTGATCATGACGGCGAGGAGCAGCGTCGGGGAGAGGTGATATCGCTTCGCCGAGGTCGAGACCGCGTCCGAGATGCGGCGGCACTGCGACGGCGTCCAGGCCGGCGTCTGCCATCGGATCTTCTCCTTCACGGAGCAGATCGTGTTGGTGAGGCAGTCGTTCGATGGCGTGTCGGACTCGCCCTCCGAGGTGCTCGCGGCCGCGGCCTGGGCTATCGGGACCGAGGCCGACGGGGGCGTGGAGGCCTTGGCGCCCGAGCTCGAGACTCCGTGAAAGGCGACCGCCGATGCCATGGCTCCCAAGGCGGCGACGCCCCAATACAAAAGCTTTCGAAGATAGGCGAGCACGGAAGTTCCTCCCCGCTGCGTTGAAAACGGCGCGCCGACGTTGATGCCGCCCTGGTCGCGCCTTGTGTCCGGAAGAGTCGATCCAGGACGCTCCCATTTCAAGACCCGAATCAGCTTTCTTGCCTGTAGGGCTCTTTTGTGGTTGCAAAATTCGAAAGGTCGACTAACACGCCGCGCACGGCCGGCGCGATGCGCGATCGGGCGGCGCGCGGGCCCGCGCGCGTGCAGAATGCCCGCCCATGCGACGATTGGCTCCGAGCCCGCTCGCGCGCGAGGCGATCGAGCGCGTCTGGATCGACGCGGCCGCGCGCCTCGGATTTCACGTGGCGCGAACGCCGGAGGCGTATGCGACGAGCGACGGCCGCGGAACGATCGCGATAGGCGTAGGCGAGGCGCTCGACGTCGATGACGCCGTCGCGCAGCTCGTCTTCCACGAGCTCTGTCACGCGATCACGGAGGGCGGCGCGGCGCGGTCGCGGCCGGACTGGGGTCTCGACAACACGGGCCCACGTGACGTCGTGCGCGAGCACGCGTGCCTGCGACTGCAGGCGCACCTCGCGGACGCGCACGGGCTGCGCGCGCTCATGGCACCCACGACCGAGTACCGCCCCTACCACGACGCGCTCCCCGGAGCGCCGCTCGCAGACGGCGACGATCCTGCGATCGCGATCGCGCGCGAGGCGGCCGCGTGCGCCGCGGCCCCGCCTTGGCGCGAGGCGCTCGGCGAGGCGCTCGCGGCTACCGCAGCCGCGCTCGCGCCCGCGGCCGTTCACCCGCTCGGAATGCCTCTCGGCCCCGCTGCCGAGACGTGCGGCTCGTGCGCCTGGCTCTACGACGGCGGGCGCGGCAAGGCGGTCGCGCGCTGTCGCCAGGCGGCTGCGCCGAACGCTGACGGTCCCCGCACGGAGCGTGCCGCACCCGCCTGCGTGCGCTGGGAGCCCCCCGTCGACTGCGCGACCTGCGGCGCGTGCTGTCGCGAGGCCTACCACTCGGTGACCGTCTCCGTGCGCGACCCCGTCGTGTGGAAGCAGCCGGAGCTCGTCGAGCGGCGCGGGCACCGCTTCGAGATTCTCCGCCAGGGCGAGCGCTGCGCCGCGCTCTGCGACCGTCGGAGCGACGCCACGCGCGGCCCCGCCGAGCGGATCTTCACCTGCGCGATCTACGAAGATCGGCCGCAGGCCTGCCGCGACTTCGCCGCCGGCGGGCGCCACTGCCTCGATGCCCGCCGCCGCGTGGGGCTGAGCGGGCGCCGCTGACCCATGGCCGACGTCGTCGACATCTTCGTGCCGCTCGACGAGGAGGACGCGCCCCTCGGCCTCGCCGTCGAGCGTGCCCTGGGGTGGCCGCGGGGCGCCGCGGGCGCCGTCACCGTGCTGCGGCGCTCGCTCGACGCGCGCAAGGGCCGTCCGCTCGGCCATCGGCTGCGCGTCCGTGCGGCGCGCGCGGGCGAGGCCGCGGTGGACGCACCCGCGCCCGTTCGCAGCCGCGTCTGGCCCGCGGGCAAGGAACGCCCGCGCGTCGTCATCGTGGGCTCCGGGCCCGCGGGGACCTGGGCCGCGCTGCGCCTCGCCGAGGGCGGCGTCGCGGCGACGATCGTCGAGCAGGGCAAACCCGTCCAGCCGCGCCGCCACGACCTCGCCGAGCTCACGCGCGGGCGCCTCGCGCCGCGCTCGAATTACTGCTTCGGCGAGGGCGGCGCCGGGACCTACTCCGACGGCAAGCTGTACACGCGCGCCAAGGACCGGGAGGGCATCGCCGCCGTCATCGGCGATCTCGTGCGCTTCGGCGCGCCCGCCGAGATCGCCGTCGAGTCGCGCCCGCACGTCGGGTCGAACCGCCTGCCCAAGGTCCTCACGTCGCTGCGCGAGCACCTCGAGGGCGCGGGCGTGACGTACCAGTTCGAGGCCGACGTCGCGGGGTTGCGCCTCGAGCGGGGCCGCGTGCGCGCCGTCGTCCTCGCGGGCGGCGGCGAGCTGCCGGCCGAGGTCGTCGTGCTCGCCGTCGGGCACTCGGCGCGGCCCCTGTACGAGTGGGCGGCGCGCGCCGGCCTCGCGCTCGAGCGAAAAGGGATAGCGATCGGCGTCAGGCTCGAGCACCCACAACTGCTCATCGATCGCCTTCAGTACGGCGGCGCCGCCGGGCACCCGCGCCTGCCGCCCGCGTTCTACGAGCTGGCGACCGAGGCCGAGGGTCGGGGCGTCTACAGCTTTTGCATGTGCCCCGGCGGCTGGATCGTGCCGGCCGCCACCGAGCCCGAGGGCGTCGTTGTCAACGGAATGAGCCTGTCCCGGCGCGATTCGCCGTTCGCGAACGCGGGCTTCGTCGTCGCCATCGAGCCCGAGGACTTTGGCCCCGCCGGGGCGGGCCCCCTCGCGGGCGTCGAGTTCCAGCGCGCCGTCGAGCGCGCCGCCTTCGTAGCGGGCGGCGGCCGGTTCCGCGCGCCAGCGCAGCGCCTCGGGGACTTCCTCGCGGGCCGTGCGAGCAAGGCCGTCGGGGCGTCGAGTTACCGGCCCGGCACGACGCCGTCCGATCTCGCGCTCGTCCTCCCGCCGTTCGTCACGACGGCGCTACGCGCGGGCCTGCGCCGATTGGGTGACCGCCTGCCGGCCTTCTTGCACGCGGATGCCGTCCTCGTGGGCGTCGAGACGCGCACGAGCGCGCCGCTGCGGTTCCTGCGCGATCCGGAGACGCTCGTCGCGCGCGGACTCGAGGGCCTCTATCCGATCGGCGAGGGCGCCGGATACGCCGGCGGCATCGTGAGCGCCGCGCTCGACGGCGCGCGCGTCGCCGAGCGCATCCTCGCGTCGGCCTGAGGTGGTCGCGGCCTATGCGGATGGAGGCGGGCCGGCCAGCTGACTGAGCACCTGTCGCAGCCAAGCCCGCTGCTCGGGCGTGATCACCGCGAAGCGGACGCCCGCCGTGTGATGGCCGCCGTCCGTCTCGCCAATCCACGCGACGCGCGCCTTGACCCACAGCGGCGGCGTGTCCGTCTCGACGTCATCGAGCACGAGGAAGAGGCCGAGCGCGACCTCTTCGCCCTCCTCGAGGGACCGCTCGGCGTCGAGACCGGCGCCACCCTCCGACAGGTCGCGGGTCGTGGCCGTGAAGACGGAGCGCGACGTGCGGATCTCGGCGGACATACGCAGGTCCAGCCGGGCGTGCTGCCGGCGCTGGGCCGGGGCGGGGGGCGGGCTCAGAGGCTTCTTCATACAATCGTCCTGTGCGTCAGGGAGGGGACGGGCGTCATACGCCGAACGGATCGTCGGGATCGGAAGGCTTGTCGGTGCTCTCGTCGTCGCCCCCGAAGAGCTCGCCCGCGTTCAGCGAGCCGTCGAGGAACCCGAGGAACATGTCGAGGTTGCGCACCTGCTCGTGGTCCGGCTCGAGGAACTTCACGCCGATCTGGTAGTGGCCGAACATGGCCGTGCACCACACGACCCGGCCCCGGAGGTGGAGCGGCTCGGACAGCCCGCCCTGCGCGAACGCCAGCACGAGCTCGAGCCCGATCTCTTTTTCACGGGCCAGAGCTTGCGTCGAGACCAGACAGAGCCCGGAGCGCGAGATGTCACGCGTGTGCGCTGCCACGCTCTGTTTGTCGGACGAGACGGCGACCTGCAGGTCGACCGCGAAACGGGGGTGCAGTCGGCGCGACGCCGTCGTCTCCCGCTCGTCTTTCGCTATTTTCTCTTTCATGGCGTGGCGGGCGGGTCTGTCGCGCGCGAGGCTCTCCACCGCGAGAACGCACCCCCGGTGAGCGCGTCCAACTCCGCCTCGAGCTCCTGAATGCGGATCTCGACGCGGACGCCCGGGGCACCATCGCTGGCATCGGTGGCCAGGGCTTCAGCCTTGAGGCGGCGCCGCTCGAAATAGAGGCGGATGACGACGGTCTCGAGCTCCCTGCGAATCTCGGCCATCCGCAGGGCGTGCGTGCTGGCGCCCACCTCGTCGGGATTGAAGACGATCCGGCCGAGATCCCAGGTGGCCCGCCATTCGTAACGCATGCCGTTGATCGAGTCGACGCCCACGGGCGTCGCGAGGGGGTCGGCCGCCGACTGCCCGAGGTCGAGCGACTCCGTCCGCGAGTAGCCGCGGTCGAGCCGCACGCGGAGCTCGGGCAGCAGGGCAGCCCAGCGGGCGCGGCTCAGCATCGATCGCGCCCGGTCCAG
>DASZFV010000213.1:0-20360 GCA_035939455.1 Polyangia bacterium | reverse complement strand
AGCATCGGCTGGTAGAGTCTGTCGCGCGATGGTCTCGGCGTTGGCGGTTTCGTTGGTCGTCGTCGTCACGGAGGGAGCCGCGCCACCGCCGCCCGTCGGCCCTCCGTCGATCTCCACCATGCTCGCGCAATTGGATTCGTTGCACGAGCGGCGCGACGACGCCGCCGCTCTGCGCGAGGCCCACCGCCTCGTCGAAGCCGTCCTGCTGGCCGCGCCTCGCGACTACGGCGCGCTCTGGCGCGCGGCGCGGGCGCGGTTCACGGAGAGCGACGTGCCGGGCCGTTCGGAGGAAGAGCGTTCACGACTCGGCAAGGAGGCCTACGAGCTGGCCGAGCGCGCGATCGCCGCCAACCCGAACGACGTCGCCGGACACTACTGGGCTGCGTTGAGCATCGGCAGCTACGCCGAGGGCATGGGGGTGGTGCGCGCCATCGCCAACGGCATCGAGGGGAAGTTCAAGCGGCCGCTCGAGCGGGCCACGGCGCTCGACGTCCGCTACGACCACGGCAGCATCCCCGTGATCTGGGCGGCCTACGAGATGGCTTTGCCTTGGCCCAAGCGCGATCGGGACAAAGCCGCGCTCGAGCTCCGGCGAGCGCTCGCGATCAACCCCGCGAACCTCCGCGCGCGCCTGTATCAAGCCCGCATCGCCGCCGACGAGGGCCGTCCCGCGGAGGCCAAGGCGCGGCTCGCCGACATCGCGGCCGCCCGCGTCGGCGGCTACGACCCGCCCGAGGAGCGGAGGGTCAAGCGCGAAGCCGCCGAGATGGCGAAGACGTCGCGCTGAGAAGGCGCGCGCGCGGCCGCGACCGCTACGCGGACGGCGCAAGCGGGATCTGTCGGGCGCGCGCGAGCTGCGCGAGCGCCATCAGGGGGAAGTAATGCCGGTAATAGTGGTAGTTCAGATAGAAGACCTTAGGGAACCCCGTCCCCGTCCACGGCTCCTGCTGCCACGTCCCGTCGGCGTCCTGCCTGTCGAGGAGCCAGCGCGTGCCGCGCCGAATCGCGGGGCTGTCGGTCTCGCCGCCGGCGCACAGCCCCATGAGGGCCCAGGCCGTCTGGCTGGGTGTCGAGGCGCCGATCCCTCGCTGCGACGGGTCGTCGTAGCTCGCGATGCTCTCACCCCAACCGCCGTCGCCGTTCTGGTGCTCGAGCAGCCACCTCACGCCGCGCCGCACGTAGGGCGCCTCCAGATCCTCGCCGATGCAGGCGACGCCGCGGAGCACCTGCCAGGTCCCATAGATGTAGTTCACGCCCCAGCGCCCGTACCAGGCGCCCTCGGAGGTTTGATCGCGGCGCACGAAGTCGAGCGCGCGCCGCACGACGGGATGCGCGGGCGTGTACTCGGGGAAGTGGCTGAGGGACTCGAGCACGCGGCCCGTGATGTCAGCCGTGCTCGGATCGATCATGGCGTTGTGGTCGGCGAACGGCACCTCGGTGAGCCACTGCTTGTCGTTGTCTCTGTCGAAGCTCGCCCAGCCGCCGTCGGTGTTCTGCATGCCGAGCATCCAGGTCAACCCGCGGCGCACGGCCTCTTCTTGGGCGGCCTCGGGAACGTCGGCGCGCGCGCGACGAAGGACCATGAGGGCCATGCAGGTGTCGTCGACGTCCGGGTAGAACTCGTTCCGGTACTCGAAGTACCAGCCACCCGGGGGCGCGGTGTTGCGCCGCGACCAATCACCGGCGCGCGTCGTCTGCTTGCCGATGAGCCACGATGCCGCCTGCCGGAGCGGGAGAGCGTCGGCCGGGAGGCCACTCTGCGCCAGCGCGTGGGTCGCGAGCACGGTGTCCCAGACCGGCGACAAACAGGGCTGCATCCGCAGATCCGACGTCGCGGGATCGCGCAGCAGAAGGGCGTCCAGATGGGCGAGCTGTGTCGCGAGCAGCGGATCATCTTCGCGCCGGCCGAGGACTTTGAGGGCCATCACCGAGTTCGCCATGGCGGGCAGGATCGCCGAGAGGCCGTCGGAGGACTCGAGGCGCTCGATCATCCAGGCGGCGGCGCGCTGCACGGCGAGGCGGCGCAGCGCCGCGCTGCCCGGCAGCCGCTCGTAAGCCTTGAGCAGTCGATCGACGCCCAAGAAGACCTTCTTCCACGCGCCCCCCGAGGAGGAGGCGGCCGGCCCGCGCCGGGCGCCATCGGCGTCCTCACTGCGCGCGAAGAGCTCGGACACGCCGCAGGCCGCGGGCAGGGGCGTCACGGGCTTCGAGGCGTAGAGGATCGAGAGGGGAACGAAGATCGTCCGCGACCAGCTCGACATGTCGTAGACCGTGAACGGTCCGCCGCCCGGCAGGAAGACCATCTCGGGCGGGATGGCGGGCACGTCGCCCCAGGCGTACTGCCCGAACAGAGCCAGGTGGTACTTCGTGTACGTGTTGGCGCGTTCGGCGCCGCCGAGGGCGTGGATGACGTCGCGCGAACGAAGCATGTGGGGCGCGTCTGCCGGCTCGCCAGCGACCTTCATGGCGAAGTAGCTCAGCACCGAGACCGAGATCTCCGGCGGTCCGCCGAGGTACTGGGCCCATCCGCCCGTGGGGAGCATCTCGGCGCGGAGCACGCGCGCCAGTGCCCGTGACTTCTCGCGGCCGCGCCGGCCGAAGAAGGCTTCGAGCAGGATCATGTAGCTCTCGAGCGTCGTGTCGCCTTCGAGCTCTCCGCACCAGAATCCGGCCGCGTCCTGGCGCGCGAGCAACCAGTCGCGCGCCTTCGCGATGCTGCGCAGGATGACGCTCGGCGCCGCTGCGAGCGGCGTGAGGCCCACGAGCCGATCAGCCGGCGTCGCACCCGCGGGCGCGGGCGTGGCGGCCGGGCTCGTGTCGCTCGCGGTCGTCACGTCAGAAACCTCCAGCCGCACCGAGCCTTTCCTGGTACAACCGGGTTCTCAAACGAGGTCATCATGCGCTTTCCTTTACATATTACGACGGACATGGTCGCACACCAGCTCAAGCAGTCGATGCTGGGGAACAGCCGCTACCCGTTCGTGCTCATGCTCGAGCCGCTCTATACGTGCAACCTCGCGTGCATCGGCTGCTCGACCGAGCGGCACACGGGCAAGCTGTCCGATCGCTTGCCGCTCGAGGCCTGCCTCCGGGCGGTCGACGATTGCGGCGCGCCCGCGGTGTCGATCTGCGGCGGAGAGCCGACGCTTTACCCCGAGCTCAAGGAGCTCGTGGACAGCATCATCGCGCGCAAGCGGCACATCTATCTGTGTACGAACGGCCTCGTGCTCGACAGCAAGGTATTCGGCAAGATCCCGCCCCACAAGCGTCTCACGATCAACGTCCACCTCGACGGCATGCGCAAGACGCACGACGAGGTCTGCGCGCGCGAGGGCGTCTTCGACAAGGCAGTCGAGATGATCCGCGAGGCCAAGCGGCTCGGCTATCACGTCATGACGAACACGACGGTCTTCAAGAACACCGAGATCGCCGAGATCGAGGAGCTGTGCGCATTCCTGACCCAGCTCGGCGTGAACGGGCTGCTGCTCTCGCCCGGTTACCACTACGAGTCCGTGTCGGAGGACATCTTCCTCACGCGGCAGGAGATCCAGAGGAAGTTCCAGCGCGTGCTCGAGCTCTCGAAGACCTACCCGGTGAGCTCGACGCCGATGTACCTCGAGTTCGCGGCCGGCAAGCGCGACTACGACTGCTCTCCCTGGAGCACGGTCACCTTCACGCCGCGCGGCTGGAAGGGGCCCTGCTACTTGATCGGCGAGACCTTCACGGCTGACTGGAACGAGTTCTGGACCAAGACGAACTGGTCGTACTGGGAGTCGCGCCAGGACAGCCGGTGCGCCAACTGCGCGATGCACTCGGGCTTCGAGGCCTCCGCCGTCCGCCAGCTCTCCAAGAGCCCGCGCGACATGGTGCGCATGGCGGCCTGGAACTTCCTCGGGTGAGAGGGCCGAAGGGTGACGGTCTACACTGCAGACCGGGCAGGCGGTGAGCGCTCGCTGACGGCGATCGTCGCGGCGATGGAGGAAGAGGTGGCTCCGCTCCGGGCGCGGCTCCTCGGTCAAAGAGCGGCGGCCGTCACTGGCGCGCGGGTGACGCTGGGCGCGCTGGGCGCGGCGCCCGTGGCCCTGGCCGTCACGGGTGACGGAGAGCGGAACGCCCGGCGTGGCCTGTCCGCGGTGCTCGCGGCGCTTCCCGTCCGTCGGGTGATCGTCGTCGGCGTCGCGGGCGGCTTGACGGCCGGGCTAGGCGTGGAGGCGTTGCTAGTCGTCGAGCGTGTCATCGACGAGACCGACGGCAGTCTCCACGCGGCGGACGCCGCGCTGACGGAGGCGGCCGCGAGGATCTCCGGAGCCCGGCGCGGCGTCGCCGTGACCGCGGTTCGCATCGCCGACACCGCGGACGAAAAGCGGCGGCTCTTCGCGCTCGCTGGGGCGCGGCTCGCCGCCGACCGCGACGGGTCCAACCTCCCGGTCGTCGTGGATCTGGAGTCGTCGGTGTTCGCGGCGGTCGCGAGCCGCGCGGGCGTGCCTTGGATGTCCTTGCGCGCCGTGAGCGACCCGGCCGCCGAGTCCGTTCCCGCGCTGCTGAATCGGAGCCGCGACAGTGGTGGGGCGGTTCTCCGGCGCCGCGTCGTCGTCGGCCTCCTCACGAGGCCCAGCGACCTTCGGCGGTTGCTGGCGCTTCGGGACCGCGTGCGCGCCTGCGCGAGCGGCCTGGCGCGGGCCACCGCGCTCACGGTCGAGTCGTTGTACACCGCCGAGTACACCGCCGAACGATCGGTGTCTGCCGCCTCTGCCGCAAAAGCCACGCTCGACCTCGGAGACGATCTCGCGACGAGGGACACCTGAATGGAATCCGCGCCACAGCCCCTCGCCGACGACAGCCGCGGCCAGCTGCTCGAGCTGCGGCCGCTGTTGCAGCGGACGAGCCGAACGTTCGCGCTGACCATTCCGAAGTTGCCGGAGCCGCTTCAGACCGAGGTGGCCACGGCCTATCTCTTGTTTCGCATCATCGACACCTTCGAGGACGCGACCCGCTGGGAGCCCGCGCGTCGTGAGCAGGCGCTGGCCCGCTTCGTTCGCGCGATGGAGGCTGAGGACGGGCTTGCGTCGCGCGAGATGGCCGCCGGGTGGCGGGACGATCCTCCCCTCGAGCACGCCGGCTACCTCGAGCTCCTCGCTGCGACGCCAGAGGTCATCGGGTGGCTTCGGCGGCTGCGGCCCGCCGCCCGCCACCAGTTGAAGCTCCACGTGGCGCGCAGCGCGCGCGAGATGGCCAACATCGTCGAGCATACGGATGCGGCCGGCAACCTGCAGCTGCAAACGTTGCAGGACCTGCACGACTATTGCTTCGCCGTCGCGGGCATCGTCGGCGAGATGCTGACCGAGCTTTTCTTGTTGCAGAGCCCGTCATTGGAGACAGTGGACGGCGAGCTGCGCGCGCGCGCCGTCGAGTTCGGAGAGGGGTTGCAGCTCGTGAACATCCTCAAGGACGTGGACGGCGACGCGGCCGAGGGCCGTGTCTATCTGCCGCGGCAGGCGAGCCTCGCCGAGGTGGTCTTGCTGGCGCGCGCCGATTTGCTGCGGGCCGTCGAATACACGGAGCTCCTGCGCACGGCTGGAGCGGACCGGGGCATGGTGGCCTTCAACGCCCTCAACACGCGCCTGGCCATCGGGACCTTGCACCTGCTGCGCGGGCAGGGCGCGGGCGCCAGGCTGACGCGCCTGCAGGTCATGTCCATGGCGGCGCAGGTGATGAGCGCCGTCGAGACCGGCGCCGCTCTCTTCCCGGACGCGCCCTGATGGCCTTCGACATCCTCAAGGAGCTGGCGGACCGCGCGAGCGAGAGCTTCTCCCTGCACGAAAAATATTTGAACCGACAGATGGTCCGCGTGCTCAAGACCATCGGCTTCGATCGCCACTACACGCGCGCCGAGGGCGCGTACCTCTTCGACAAGACTGGGGCGCGCTATCTGGATCTGCTGGCGGGCTTCGGCGTCTTCGCGCTCGGCCGGAATCACCCGACCGTCAAGAAGGCCATGATCGACGTTCTCGAGGCCGATCTTCCCAACCTCGTGCAGATGGACGCGTCGCTCCTGTCGGGGCTCTTGGCGGAGCGCCTGCTCGCGCACATCCCCGGGCAGGAGCGGGTCTTCTTCTGCAACTCGGGCACCGAGGCCGTCGAGGCCGCCATCAAGCTCTCGCGGGCCGCGACGCGCCGCTCGAAGCTGGTCTTCTGTGACCACGCCTTTCACGGGCTGACGATGGGGGCGTTGACGATGAACGGAGACGCGTCCTTTCGGGACGGGTTCGGCCCGTTGCTGACTGACGCCGCCCAGGTCCCGTGGAACGACCTACCGGCGCTCGAGGCGGCGTTGTCCGGCAGTGACGTGGCCGCCTTCTTCGTCGAGCCCATCCAAGGCAAGGGCGTCAACTTGCCCGCGCCCGGATATCTCGCGGAGGCGGCGCGCCTGTGCAAAAAATACGGCGCCTTGTTCGTCGCCGACGAAGTGCAGACCGGGCTCGGCCGCACCGGCAAGTTCCTGGCCGTCCAGCACGACGACGTCGATCCCGATCTCGTGCTTCTCGCCAAGGCTCTCTCGGGCGGCTTCGTGCCCGTGGGCGCCGTCGTCGGCAAGAAGTGGATCTTCGACCGCATGTTCGACCGCATGGACCGCGCCGTCGTGCACGGCTCGACGTTCGGCAAGAACAACCTCGCGATGGCGGCGGGCCTCGCGACGCTCGCCGTGCTCGAGGACGAAGGGCTCATCGAGAACGCCGCCCGACGCGGTTCCGGCCTGCTGGTTCGGCTCGGCGCCCTCACAGAGAAGTACGAGCTTCTCACCGAGGTGCGCGGGCGCGGCCTCATGGTGGCCCTCGAATTCGGCGCGCCGCGGTCGTTGCCGCTGCGGGCGGCCTGGGCGCTCCTCGAGAAGGCCACGAAGGGGCTCTTCTGTCAGATGGTGATCATCCCGCTGTTCTCGCGGCACCGCATCCTGTCGCAGGTCGCCGGGCACGAGATGTACGTCATCAAGCTCCTGCCGCCGCTCTGCCTCTCGGAGGCCGACGAGGACTGGATCGTCGCGGCCTTCGACGACGTCATCGCGGACTGTCACAAGGTCCCCGGCGCCGTCTGGGACCTCGCGACCACCCTGGCGGGGCACGCCATGAGGAGCAAGGCCGGCGCTTGATGCTATGCGCCGGTCGCTGATCGCCGCCGGCCTGGCGGGCCTTTGCGCGTTGGCGTCCGCGAGGCCGGCGCGCGCCACGACCTGCGCGGCCCCGCCGGGCGCCGACGCCAGCCTCGCCGCCATGGACGGCGGGGACCGGCTCTCGTGGATCGATCGGAAGCTCGGCGAGGACGCGGCGCGGGGCCGCCTCTGGACATACGGCTGGGTCATCGGCATCGGCGCGGCAGGCGTCGCCAGCCTGGCGGCCGTGCCGTTCGTCGCGGCGAAGGACCGCGTCGACTGGTACGTGAGCGCCGCCACGGCGGCCGTGGGCGTCGTGCCGCTGCTGGCGGTGCCGCTCGAGGTCAAGCGCGACGCGCCGAAGCTGCGCGCAGCCCTCGCGGCGGGCCCTTTGGACGACGACGCGCGCGTGTGCGCGCTGCTCGCCGACGCCGAAGGCAAGCTGGCCGCCGACGCCGCGGACGAGCGGCGGCAACGCGGGTGGTGGATGCACGCGGGCAACGTCGCCTTCAACACGGGCGTGCTCCTCTTCCTGGGGCTCGGATATCACCATTGGTCGTCGGGCCTCATCAACGGCGTCGCGGGCGCGGCGGTCGGCGAGGCGCTGCTCTTCACGCAGCCGACCGGCACTATCGACGCCGCGGCCTCCTACCGCCGCGGTGATCTTTCGGGCGAGGAGAAGGCGCGCGCCGCGCTCTCCTGGGGGTGGACGTACGCGCTCGGGTTCTAGATCTAGGGGCGAGGCCTAAAGGCCGTGCTGCGCGAGGCGCGCCTCGAGCGTGGCCTTGGGCGCCGCGCCCCGGATCTGGTCGATGAGGGCGCCGCCGCGGAAGAGCGCCAGCGTCGGGATTGCGCTCACGGAAAAGCGCGCCGACAGGGCGGGGTTCTCGTCGACGTTCACCTTCGCGATCTTGAGTCGACCCGCGCGCTCGCCCGCGAGCTTCTCCAGCATGGGCGCGACGGCGCGGCACGGCCCGCACCAAGGCGCCCAGAAGTCCACGAGGACGGGCAGCGTGGATTGCTCGACTTCGGCGCGAAAGTTCTGCTCCGTGACCGTTACGGGATGCGCCTCCGCGGCCGCGCCAACGGGCAGGTCCGCGTGGCACCGGCCGCACCGAGGCCGGTCAGCGGTCCGGCTCAAGGGGACGCGATTCTTGGCGCCGCAGCTCGGGCACGCCCGGATGATCGAGTCGGTCGCGACGCTCACCCATCATATGTAAGCACGGTCGCCACAGGGTCAACGTGCGCCCAACGGGGCGAGACGGTACCTCAGTTCATCAGGACGGCGTAGAAGATCGCGGCCAACGCGCCCACCGTGAGAAATCCGCTGATGATCATGGCGCGCTGACGGTTGCGATGGCGACGGATCTTTACACGCGTGCGGACCTCGGGCCCGCGCGCGCGACGGCGGGCCCGGGCCTCCCGGTAGTATTGATTCCACCGCTCCGAGGACGGGTCTTCACCGCGAAGTTCGCCCTGGTCGATGCTCATGGGGACAACCCGCCGGAGACTGTACACCAAACCCCGGCGGCTTTCATCTGCGAGAATCAGTCGGCGTCAGAGGGCTTTTGTTCGTTCTCCTCTTCGTCATGCCCGTCCCGCTGTCCGTCCCGCTCGGGGGGCAGAGGTACGCCCCTGACGCGGCGTATCCTGCGGTCCCGGACGTCAAGGACCGTCAGGTGATGTCCGGCGGCCATCACGACGTCGCCGGGGACGGCCCGCTCGGACAGCTGCGTCACGAGGAAGCCGCCCAGGGTCTCGACTTCGGGCGGCAGCGGCGGGAAATTGAGCCCGAGGTCGCGCGTCGCGACGTCGAGCGTGAGGCGGCCGTCGGCCTCGAAGCTGCCGTCGGGATTGCGCGTGATGGGCGGGATTTCTTCGAGATCCTGCTCGTCTTGAATCTCGCCCAGCACCTCCTCTACAAGGTCCTCGAGCGTCACGATGCCCGTGAAGGCGTGCCCCGGCCCGAGGATGATCGCGATGTGGACGCGCCGGCGCTGGAACTCGCGCCGGAGCCACTCGAGGCGCGTGTCTTCCGATGCGTAGATGGGCTCGCGCACGAGCTCGCGCATCCGCTGCGGGCGTGTGCCCGAGGCGAGCGCTGTCACGATGTCCTTCATGTGCACATACCCGACGACGCGGTCGGTGACGGGCTCGCAAAGCGGGTAGCGCGTGTACTGGTTGGCGACGGCGATGCGCAGGTTGTCCTCGAACGGCCGGCCCGCCTCGAGCGTGACGACGTCCCGGCGCAGCGTCATCACGTGGCGCGCCACTCGGTGCGTGTAGTCGAAAACGCGGTCGATAAGGCGGCGCGCGCCCGGGTCGAGCTTGACGTGCTGGACGACCATGCGCAGCTCCTCGGGCGAGTGCAGCATCTCGGCCTCCGAGGCGGGCGGCAGGTGCAGCAGGCGCAGCACGAGGAAGGCCGCGCCCTTGAGCGTCCAGATGATCGGGAACGCGATGACGTAGAACGCCCGGAAGGGTAGGGCCGCCCACATCGCGATGGGCTCCGTGAGCTGCAGCGCCATGGCCTTGGGCGCGAGCTCGCCGATGACTGTGTGCAGGAACGTGATGACCCCGAGGCTGATCGTGACGGCGAGCGTGTGCACCGTGCGCTCGTGGAAGACGCCAACGCGCTCGAGGAGCGGACGCAGCATCTTCGCGAAGGCCGGCTCGCCTAGCCACCCGAGCGACAGCGACGAGAGCGTGATGCCGAGCTGGCTCGCGGACAGGTACGCGGGCAGCTGCTTCGTGATGGTCTGCAGGAGTCGCGCGCGGCGGCTGCCCTGCTTGACGAGCTGCTGGAGGCGCGTCGGGCGGATCTTGACGAAGGCGAATTCGGCGGCGACGAAGAAGGCGTTGGCGAGCACGATCACCATCGTCAGCAGCAGCGCGAGGGTCGGGCTCATGGGCGCCCAGAATGGCACAGGGCGCCGCGGGACGCCTGAATCGAAGCCATCGCAGGTCGAGCCTTGGCCGGCTTCGCCTGCCAGGCCGAGCGTCGGGGGCGCGGGACCCTCTGGGGGTCCCGAAGTCGATGGTCCGATTCAATATTCGCGGCAGGCCTGCTAATGTCCGAAATCATGGCGGGCCCCAGAATGGTCGGCAATCGGGTCGCTTTGTCGGGGACGGTTGCGTTGCTCGCCGCCGTCGCGTGGGCCGCGCCGGCCACGGCCGAGGAAGTGTCCTCGCCCGCGTGCGGCACGGAGAACCTCCTCGCGGGGAAGCTGCCGTCGGCGCAGCAGGACGTCGGCCGCAACCTGGGCCTCGTGACGGACGGGCAGGCCGCGCCCGAGGGCGCGCAGTGGGACGCGCCTCCGGCCGTCGTGTTCGAAACGGCCGCCGGCTCGCTCACGTACGATCTCGGGCGACCCACGCCCGTGTCGGCGTTCTCCGTGCAGGCCGACGCCAACGACGTCTACAAGATCTGGGGCTCGCTCGACGGCGCGCGTGACAGCTTCAAGCTGCTCGTCGAGATCGACAACGTCGTTGGCATCGGACACGGCCTGCGCACGCGCCCCGTGACGATCGGGACGACGATGGTGCGCTACCTGCGCATCGGCGAGCCCACAGGCGACAACTTCTATTCGATCTCCGAGTTTCAGGCCTTCTGCCAGACGCCGTCGCCGTTCCCGCCGCACCTCAAGATCGTCGACGCACCGCCGGCCAGGGTCGTGCAGCCGACCTTCTGGAGCTTCTCGTGGTGGGACAACGACGCGAGCTCGCGCTTCGAGATGGCGCTCGCCATGGGCGCGCTCGCGCTCATCGGGTGGGGCTTGTGGCTCGCGAAGAAGGGGACGCCAGATCTCTACCGCCGCCTGCGCGACCGCCTGCTCATCGTCGTGGGGCTGCTGTCATTCTGCGCGTACTGGAACTTCTTCTCGTTCCATTTCGGGAACTACTTCCACGTCTGGGACACGTTCCACTACTACGTGGGCTCGAAGTACTTCAAGGAGCTGTCCTACGACCGTCTGTACGAGTGCGTGGCCGTCGCCGACTCGGAGGATCCGACGCTGCGCCGGCGCGTCGAGCTGCGCAAGATCATGAACCTGCGCACGAACATGATGCAGTCGACGACGGACGTCCTCGCGCACCCGGACGCGTGCAAGTCGCACTTTTTACCGGAGCGCTGGCAGTCGTTCAAGCACGACGTCGCGTACTTTCGCGCGCGCCACGGCGTCAAGCGCTGGGAGGAGGCGCAGACCGACCACGGCTACAACGCGACCCCCGTTTGGAACATCCTGGGCTCGTTCCTCGCGAACACGTCGCCGGCCACCGACGGGCAAGTCAACATCCTCATCCGCATAGACCCGGCGTTCATCCTGGGGATGCTCCTCATGACATGGTGGGCGTTCGGGTGGCGGGTCTTGTGCGTCGCGCTGGCCGTCTTCGCGACGAACTTCCCGTGCCGCTTCTACTGGACGGGCGGGGCGTTCCTGCGCTGGGACTGGCTCTTCTACTTCGTGGGAGGCGTGTGCCTCGTGCGCAAGGAGAAGCCGTTCCTGGGCGGACTCTTCCTCGGGTATTCGTCGCTGCTGCGTATCTTCCCGTCCTTCTGCCTCGTCGGTCCCGTCCTCGTCGTCGCGCAGCAGCTCCTCGGCGAGCGCGCGCCCGGCCGGCCATGGTGGAAGCCCCAGCCCTTCGCGAGCGCGCGCGAGCTCATCGCGCGCATCGACCGGCGCTACCTGAGGTTCTTCGCGGGAGTCACCCTCGTCTTCGCGCTGCTCCTGCCCGTGAGCCTTGCGACGAGCAATGGCCTCGCGAGCTACCGCGAATTTCTCAAGAACTCCGAGAAGCACAATAAGACGCCGCTCACGAACTACATGGGCCTGAAGACGGTCATGATCTACCGGCCGTCCGAGGTGGGCCGCTTCCTCAAGAACGACAAGCTCGAGGATCCGTGGGGCCACTGGAAGCAGGTCAAGCTCGAGACCGCAGAACACTCAAAGTTCCTGCTGCGCATCGCGCAGCTCGCGTTCGTCGTGCTGCTGTGGCGGGCCCTGCGCGGCGTCGAGCCGTGGGTCGCGCTCAGCATGGGAACGATGATGATGGCGATCCTCTTCGAGCTCACTTGCTACTACTACTCGTTCATGTTCGTCGTGGCGTTCCTCTACGAGAAACGCAAGGAGGCCGGCCTGCTCTTGCTCGCCGCGACCGCGACGACGGGCTTCCTCGATTGGGCGCCCACCAAGTACCTCCCGAACAAGCCGCCTTGGGATCACCTGCGCATGCCGCAGTGGCTCGACGAGCAATACACGTGGATGTCGCTCGCCATCATCGTGGCCTTCGTATGGATCCTGTATCAGTTCGCCTACCCGGAGCCCGAGGCCGCGGCGGGCGGTCCATCGGCGGTGCCCGAAGACGAGGTTGCGGGCGACGGCGCGTCCGCCACGAAGAAGAGCGCGGGCGCGCGTCGCGGCAAGCGCAACGGCCTCGGCTCACGCAGCGGTCGCCGCGCCAAATGACCGTCTAGACGGCACTTTGGGCGATTGATGCCGCTCCCCCAGAGCTGCCCAAACGACGAGAGGCCGCGGGGCGTTTGCCACGCGGCCACGCGGCCAAACAACGGAGGACTCAGGTCTGAGTTAGCGGCGTCCCTTTTTCTTCGCCTTCTTCTTGCCGCCGGCCTTCTTGCTCGCCTTCTTGCCTTTCGAGGCCGCCTTCTTCGAGGCTGACTTCTTCGGGGCCTTCGAGGCCGCCTTCTTGGTGCCGCCCTTCTTCTTGCGCTTCTGCCCGCCGATGGCCCGCTTGGCGCGGGCGATGTCTCCGTCGCGATCGACGAAGTAGATGTAGTTCGTGTCCATCTCGACGCCGCCGTCAGCCACCTTCTCCGGACGGCCCTTGGGAACACCGGGCTGCTTTCGCTGAACCTTCCAGACAGCCCCGTCCTTCACGTAATACATGAAGTCCTTCTCGCGGTTCACGCCCAACTTTGCGACTTTCTCGGCCATCTGGTAGCCCCCCGTCAGAAAGTTTGCGAAGACCTCGGCATCGTAGCGGGGGGGGGGACCCTGTCAAGGGAAATCCCGTCGCTGTTCCGACGGAGACGGGGCTTTTTCACGGTGTTTCCCGCGGATTTCGCGCGCTCCTCCCGCGCGTGTCCGTGAACGCGTCAGACTCTTCGCGCCAGATGAACATGCTGTTCGCTGCCGCCTGACGTCGTCGCCTCGAGCGGCGCGCCGCGAAAATCTCCCCACGATTGGAGCAGCGCGAGGCCCGCGCGCGTCAATAAATCGGCGACCGCCGTCGGTTCGAGCTGGCGGTGGCAGAGGCGCACGTGCCGCTCGGGGCCCCGCCGGCGGCCCAGGGCGTCGACGGGCTGGTAGTGGAACGTCGTGAGGAGCGTGACCCGCCGCGCGTCGAACGCGTAGCTCGCCGAGTACGCCTCGCGCCGGCCCGTCGAGGGGTGGCGAAAGAGCGTGCGGTGCCAGCGCCGCGCGGGTCCGGCTGCTCGTACGCGGGCCATGAACGCCGGGTCGGGCGCGAACAGATCGAAGGCGAGCCAACCGCCCGGGATGAGGGCGGCGCGCACGCGACGAAAGAACCCGAGGAGCTCCGCGTCCGTCACGAGGTGCTGGATGCCGTGAAACGCCACGATCGCGAGGGCGAAGCGCGGCGCCGCCTCGACGGCCAGCCGGCGGAGGTCGGCCCGCACGAGCAGCGCGCGACGGCGGCCGCTCGGCGGCAGCCTTGCCACGCGCTGGGCGGCGCGGGCGAGCATCGCGCGCGCGTGGTCGACGCCTACGACGACGTGGCCGTCCTGGAGCAGCGGCACCATGAGACGCCCCGTCCCGCAGCCGAGGTCGAGCACCGGGCCGCCGCGCTCGTCGGCGAGCACGCGATAGAAGCCCAAGTCTTCGCGGCGGCGCCGGTACTCCCAGTCGTAGAGCGTGGCATCCGCGAAGGGCTCGCGAGAGCCGGCGATTTCGTCCTCGCGCATATGTGCACTAATCTATTTCGAGAATGACCGACGCGATCGTGCTTCTTTCAGGTGGAATCGACTCGGCGACCGCGCTCGCCATGACGCGCGCTGCGGGACGCCGCTGCCACGCGCTCTCCTTCCGCTACGGCCAGCGCCACGCCGTGGAGCTCGCGGCCGCCGCGCGTGTCGCGCAAGCCCTGGGAGCCGTCGGGCACCGCACTATCGACATCGATCTCCGGGCCATCGGCGGGTCGGCCCTCACGGGCGCCATTCCCGTTCCCAAGGGGCGCAGCGAAGCGGAGATCGGTGGCGGCATCCCCGTAACGTACGTGCCGGCGCGCAATACGATCTTCATGGCGTACGCCATCGCCGTCGCCGAGGTCACGGGGGCGAGCGAGATCGTCGTCGGCGTCAACGTGCTCGACTCGTCGGGTTACCCCGATTGTCGTCCCGAGTGGCTCGCGGCCATGCAGGAGGTCGCGCGCCTGGGGACGAAAGTGGGCGTTGAGCGCCGCCCGTTCACGATGCGCGCGCCGCTCATTCGCATGTCGAAGGCCGAGATCATCCAGGCCGGCGTCGCGCTGGGCGTCGACTACGGCCTGACCCATTCGTGCTACGACCCCGATGCGTCGGGGGCGGCCTGCGGCGGCTGCGATTCCTGTCAGCTCCGACGCCGCGGCTTCGAGGCCGCTGGGATACCTGATCCGACGGTCTATGCGGGACCCTGAGAGGATCCGCGGGTTACTCGACGCGGCTGGACCAGGGGCCGCCGAAGGCGCCGCTGCCGAGGAAGGCCGGCCGCGCGGCAGCCGACGACAGGCTCCGCGTCGCCGCGAGGAGGCCGTTCAGGTCGACGGGGACGGGCGGGGGAGGCGGGGCGGCGAGGCGACCCTGCGACGGGAGCCCGGGGCCGCGCGTCGGGGGCGGGGCCACCCGACCTTCAGGCTCCGCCTCGCCCATCCGACCTTGGCCGCGCCGTCCGCGGCGTCGCCGGCGGCTGCCGTCGCTCTCGAATCCCTCGAGCTCGGGCGGAAGGGCGCCGTCGTCGAGGTTCGCGTCGGCGTCGATTGCGGCCGCGTCCGTGGTCGACGCGCCATCTTCCAGATTGACGCCCGGTTGCACCGCGAGCCCCGGCTCGAGCCCCTCGGCGTCGATGACGATCTCGCAGAGGCGCATAGCGTCCTCGTAAAAGTCGCGGCCGCGAAGGTTCTGCTTCTGGCGCGAGCTCCCCGCCGGCAGGAGATAGCGGAGCGCCAGGAGCGTCTGCCTCGCGAGCTCGCTGTCGCGCCGCGAGGGCCGCAGGCGCTCGAGCGCGGGCGCGATGGACCGTGAGATGAGCTGGCCGATGTCTCGAACGCCGCGCATGGTTGGGTCGAGCGCGTCGCGCAGCGGCGGCAACAGCAGCGTCGCTAGGATGAGGGCGTTCGTCGGCGGGGTGGGCCGCCGCTCGGTCGACCGATCGAGCGCGCCCAAGTACGCCCAGAGGCGCGCGCGGCGCCGCGCGGCTTCTTCTTCGAGTTGCACATCGGAGGTGCCGTCGGCGGCGGTGGCCGGGCGCAGTCCGCGCGCGATCTCGGGCGCGAAGATCTCGAGGAGATCGGTCTCGACGAGCAGCTCCATCGAGCGCTTTGCGGCGCCCGCGCGCAGCAAGCGATAGAACTCCTCCGAGACGCGCGCCTGCGCGCTCTTCGCGATCTCCGATCGGTGCTCCATCATGCGCCGGTAAGTCTCCGGCTCGATCGTGAGGTTGCAGCGGGCCGCGAACTTCACGGCGCGCAGGATGCGGATCGGATCCTCCCGGAAGCGGATGTCGGGATCGCCAATCGTGCGCACGATGCGCGCCTCGAGGTCGGCCATGCCGTTGACGTGATCGATGACCTGCCCCGTTTTCGTGTCGTAGAAGAGGCCGTTGATCGTGAAGTCGCGCCGGCGCGCATCCTCCTCGGGCGTGCCGAACACGTTGTCGCGACGAATGAGCAGGTCGCCCGTCTCGGCCTCTCCGCCGCTCGCGTCATCGTCCTCGAGCTCGCGCGGGTTCGCGCGGAACGTCGATGTCTCGATGATCTTGGGGCCGTAAAAGATGTGGGCGAGCCGGAAACGTCGGCCGATGATGCGGCAGTTCCTGAACAGGCGCTTGATCTCGTTCGGCGTCGCGCTCGTGACGACGTCGAAGTCCTTGGGCTTGAGCCCCAGGAGGAGGTCGCGCACGCATCCACCGACGAGGTAAGCGAGGTGATCGTTGTCCCGGAGTCTTTGGACGACCTTAGCGGCGTCGGGATCGATCTGATCCGGCGCAATCTTCATGATGGGCCCTCTCTCTATTCAGACAGCGGCAAGGTGCCGTCGGGATCGTCTACTGCCTTGCCGCGCCTGCCAGGACCGACGGGCTTGGTTTCGTGAAGGGGTCCGACTGGCCGCACCGCGTGCCCCGTCGGGGGCGCCGCCGGCTTGGTCACCGACGCCGAGCTCGCGATCGCCTCGTGACGCCTCGAGCGCGTCCGAACCGGCGCGGGGGACGGGGGCGCCTCGCCTGCCTCTGGCGCGGCCTGCGCCGGGGGCGTCGGCGCCTCGGCTGCGGGCGGCGGGACGACGGCACCCCCAGGCGCGGCAGCACCCGGCACGGCCGCGGGAGCGCCCGCCGCGGCCGCAGGCTGTGGGACCTCGGCGGGCGCCGCGGTCCCAGGCGCCGCGGCGGCGTTGGCGGGCGCGGCCACCGGGGCCGATGCGCCCGGGTTGTCCAGGACGCTCGGTGCGGTGCCCGCGGAAGGCGGCGCCGTGGCGCGCACCTCCATCGGAGGATTGTCCGGCTTGCGCACCCGCACCCAGGCGATGGCCCCGACCACGAAGACCGACACGACGGCGAGGAAGATCGCGCCGCGCGCGATGAGCTTGCCGCGGGGGTTCTCGGGCTCGTACTCGGGGTTGATGGTGGGATCGCTGTCGAAGAACTGCGAGTCGCCTTGCGAGAAGCCAGCGGCGCCAGGCTCGAGCACGATCGCATCCGACGCCGGCGGCCGCGCGATTGCGAGGACCTCGGCCCGTCGATTTTCGTCGGTCGTCTCGGGGAGGTCAGGCAGGTGGAGGCTGTGGCCGAGCAGCGTCCCCTTCATGCGATCGTCGACCGAGATGGGTAGGTTGCCTTGACCGGCGGCTGCGCTCAGCGCGTGCCCGTGGGCCGTACCGCGCGATCGAATGAGCTCGGCGGTCGCCGGCGGAAGGTTGACAGGCGTCGGCGCGGCGCCGATCGCGGGAATGCCTTCCTTGAGGGTGGGCATCGAGGACGGCGATATCGGCAATGTCGAAATGATGCCGAGCGGCTCATCGAGCGAGCGCAGCTTCTTGAGGCCCTCGGCGACCTTGTCTTCGTCGACCTTCTGGACCGCGGGCATCTGCGACGGCACCGGCCCCCCGATGATCGTCGACAGGGGCAGGCGGTCGGTGCTCCGAGTGGATGGCGTCTTGTCCTGACGCCAGCTCGGGCCGGACTCGTCCATCGCAAGCTCGTGCTTGCCGGATTCGTCCTCGCCGATGCCTGAAAGGGTTTTCCCCGCCATTTGTCGATCGACCAGCCCGGATTTTAGCCAATATCGGCCCAAAGACCTAGCTATACTACATGTCGTTCCGGGCCGGATGGTGACTTTCGACCGTCGTCCCTGGACCGGGTCGGACCGGGATGCGCGTCTGTTTCGTCGTCAACAACGTCAGGACCCAGAAGCCAACGTATACGACGCTGTGCCTGGCGTTCGCGGGACACCGGCGCGGTCATGACGTTGCGTTCGCGTCGGTCGACGCCTTTTCCCAGGGCGAGGGCCCGGAGATCATCGCGGACGTCGTCCGCCCCAAGCCGGGGCGCTTGCGCGACGGGGCGGCCTACGCGCGCGCGCTGACGTCCTCGTCCGCGTCGCACGAGGACGCACGCCTGGCCGACTTCGACGTCGTCTTCCTGCGCAACAATCCGAACGCCGGAGCGAGCGACGGCGATCCCTTCAATCCGGCGCTCGACTTCGGCCGCCGGCTCAGGTCGCAGGGCGTGCTCGTCGTCAACGACCCGGACGGGCTGTCGCGCGCGGGCTCGAAGATGTACCTCGCGGGGTTCCCGGCGGAGCTGCGGCCGCGCACGCTCATCACGCGGTCGATCGACCGCGTCCGCGCGTTCCTGCGCGAGCTCGACGGGCCCGCCATCATCAAGCCCCTCGCCGGCTTTGGCGGGCAGAACGTCTTCTACGTCGCGCGCGGGCAGGCGGCCAACCTGCCGCAGATGATCTCGACCGTTCGGCGCGACGGCTACGTCATCGTGCAGGAGTTCCTGCCCGCCGTCGCCAAGGGTGACAAGCGCGTGCTTCTGCTCGGCGGCGCGCCCTTGCGCGTGGGCGACACGGTCGCGGCCTACAAGCGCATGCGCCCGCGGGACGACATCCGCAACAACATGCACGTGGGCGGCGCGCGCCGTCGCGCCGACTTCTCCGAGACCGAGCAGCGCATCTGCGACCTCTTGCGCCCGCGGCTCACGGCCGACGGCCTCTACCTCGTGGGGGTCGACCTCGTGGGCGACAAGATCCTCGAAATCAACGTCTACGCCCCCGGGGGCATCCACAACATCAACGAGCTCTACGACATAGACGTCGGCACCGCCGTCATCCGCGACCTCGAGCGCAAGGTCGAGTTGCGTGCCGTGTACCGCGACGGGATCCCGTCGCATGTTTTCATGCGAACCTAGCGGGTGCCTCGCTCGCTCGCCCTGCGGGCTCGCACCGGGCCGGAGCCGGTTGGCGGCTCGCGGGAGCGACTTACACCCTGGGCACGATGCGAGCCCGTAGGGCGAGCGAGCGCAGCCCCTGGAAGCGGCGAGGCAGATCAGGTCTGCAGGTGGAGGGGGAGTCCCTTTTCAATGGACTCGACGGCGCCGTCGGACACGAGGTGCCAGATGTGGCGGAGCTGGGCCTCGATGACGGTGCCCTCGTCCTCCTCTTCATCCTCGTCTTCCTCTTCCTCTTCGTCCTCCGCCTCGTCCTCGGCGTCGACGTCGAGCTCCTCGCGCATCTCCTCGAGGATGTCGAGGAGGGCCTGGGTCGAGGCGACGCGGTACTCGCCGATGGTGACGCGGCCCTCGAACTCGATGGGCAGGTAGATCTCGGCGCCCAAGTCGTGGGCGTCGAGGCGGTCGAGGAACTCGGTGAGGGCCTCCTCCGAGAGGCGAGCCGCGATCGTGTGCGAGACGTGCTCGTCTGTGCGGCCGATGGCCGGCGCGCCGACGTCCTCGAGGAGCTTCGACAAGGTTTTCATTTCCTCGTCGTCGAGGCGGTGGGAAAGAGGAGCGAGCTCGATCTCGGCCATGACCTTACCGTGCCGTACCGGGACATCGCCGTCAATCCGCGGACGCTGGTAGAGTGAGGCGCAGATGACCGAGTCGATAGCGCAGCGGTTCGCGAGCGCGCGCGAGAAGGCGGCGGCCGCCGTGCGGCAGGGCGGAAATGGCATCGAGGTCGCCCGCGAGCTGTCCCGGGACGTCGACGTCCTCGTCTCCGAGGCCGCGGGCCCCGAGGTCGCGAAATGCCCGAGGCCCGTCGCCATCCTCGCGACGGGCGGCTTCGGCCGCTCCGAGCTGGCGCCCTATTCGGACCTCGACCTGCTCGTGCTGTGCGCCGAGCCGCCGGGCGCCGACGTTCAGACGCTCGCCGAGGCCATCCTCTACCCACTGTGGGACGCCAAGGTCGACGCGGGGCACGCCGTGCGTTCGTTCGAGCAGGCGCTGGCGCTGCCCGCGACGGACCTGGCGGCCGCCACGGCGCTGCTCGACGCGCGCTTCCTCGTGGGGGACTCGGGCCTCGCGGCGCGCTTTCTCGAGCAGTTCAAAGCGCGCATCGCGGCGACGGCGGCCGACGACTTCGTGGCCCGCCTGCGCGCCGAGCAGCGGGCGCGTCACAGCCGCTTCGGCGACACGATCTTCCTGCTCGAGCCCGACCTCAAGAATGGGCCGGGCGGCATGCGCGATCTCTGCGTCGGACGGTGGGCGGCCATGGCGCGCTTCGGGACCGGCGACCCGCGTGAGCTGCAGCAGAAGGGTGTCATGACGGGGCGCCTTGCGGCGGCCTTCACGGCCGCGACGGAGTGGCTCTTGCGCGTGCGCATCGAGATGCACGCCACCGCGGGGCGGAGACAGGATCACCTGCGCTTCGCCCTCCAAGAGGCCATCGCGCCGATCCTGTGCCCCGAGGCGCGCGATCGCGGCGGCGTCATCCGTCCGGCCGTTCACCCGGCCGTAGAGGCGCTCATGCACCAGTACCACGCGCA
>DASZFV010000212.1:0-1676 GCA_035939455.1 Polyangia bacterium | reverse complement strand
TCCTCGTCGGGATCGTCGTCCTCGGCCACCTGCGCTTTCGTCTCGGCGGGCCGGGCGTCGCGGGCCGCGACGGCGGGGACGCCATCGGGCGCCGCGGCGACGACGGGCGGATTCACGGCGACTGGCGCGCGAGCGCTCGCGGCGTCGGCGCGCGCGACTGCCACCGGCGTCGCCACCGCCACCGGCCCCTGCGTCGGTGGGAGGGCCTGCGTCGGCGTCGCGATCGGCGGCGATGCCACGGGCGCTGGCGGCGCGGGCGCCGCCGGTCCCACCATGGGGTCCGAGGCGACGCCATGGCCGGCGGCGTCGAAATCGAGACCGAGCTTCGCGACGACGCCCTCGCGCTCGGCCCAACCCAGGAGGTACTTGGCGCCCACGACGGCGAGGAGCGCGAAGATCGCGCCCAGCCAGAAGCCGCCCAGGCGCTTGCGCGGCGGCAACGACGCCGTCACGAGCGGCGACGGCGTGAGCGCCGGTGAGGGCGTCGCACCGCGCGCCGGGCGCTCGACGGCCGTCTCGAGCCGCGCCACCACCGCCCCCACGACGAGGGGCGGCGGCGGACGTGAGGAGGACGCCAGCTCCGTCATCTCCGACGTCACTTCGTGGACCTCGTCGAGCTCGAACGACGTCCCGGCCGAGAGATCCGTGCCGAGCACGTCCTTGACGATCCCGCTCGTGTCGACGCGGATCTTGCCGATGCTCGCCACGCTGTCGCGGCGCGCGAGCTGCTCGAGCCACAGCTTGAGCTCCGTCTGCCCCGCCGACTGGAACTCGCTGCGCAGCACGCGCTCGACGTCGGCCAGCATCTCGTCGGCCGTCTGATAGCGCTCGGCCGGCTGCAGACGCATGGCGCGCAGCACGATGGCGGACACCGCCGCGGGAAGCCCCGGCTTCACCTTCTGGATGGGCGTGACGTCGGCCTTCTGGACGCGAAGGAGCTGCTCGAGATCGGAGGGCGCCTCGAACGGGAGCGCGTTCGTCAGCATCCGGTAGAGCAACGACCCGACGGAGAAGATGTCAGAGCGCTTGTCGATGACGGTGCCAGTGGCCTGCTCGGGCGACATGTACGCGACCTTGCCCTTGATGACTCCCGCGGCGGTTTGCTCGCGCTTGCGCTGCGCCTTGGCGATGCCGAAGTCGGCGAGCTTGACCTCACCCTGCTCGCTGATGAGCACGTTGTTGGGGCTGATGTCGCGGTGGACGATGCCGAGGGGCTTGCCGGCGCGGGTCTTGCCGTGCGCGTACGCGAGCGCGCGGCACAAGACCGTCACGATGTAGAGCGCGAGCGCGGGCGGGAAAGCCATGCCCGCCCCGTACGAACGCTGCAGGATGCGCTCGAGGTCCCACCCGTCGACCAGCTCCATGACGAGGAAGTAGCGGCTGCCCGCCACGCCGAGGTCGAGCACTTGCACGATGTTGCTGTGCTGCAAGCTCATCGAGATGTGGGCCTCGTCGAGCAGCATGTTGCGGAACTGTGGGTCGGCCGAGAACTGCGTGAGGATGCGCTTCAAGACGACGTGCTTCTCGAAGCCCTCGGCCCCGTGCTGCGTCGCGAGGAAGATCTCGGCCATGCCGCCGTCGGCGAGCTTGCCCAAGATGGTGTAGCGGCCGTGACGCGCCATCTGCGGCGCGTAGGGTAACATGGGGCTGCGGCAAAACCGCCCGAGCATCGAACC
>DASZFV010000211.1:0-3887 GCA_035939455.1 Polyangia bacterium | reverse complement strand
CGCGCGTTCCTCGTCGATCTCGAGGAGAAGTGCGTCGTGCGGGAGCGCGACTTTCAGTTCCGCGCCGGTTAGCCGGCCGCCGTAGGGCGGAAGGGTTCCCCTGAGGCGTCAGCGCGTGAGGCGGTGGATGGCCGGATAGGTGCCCCAGGTGCCCCAATAGATTTGCTCCGGGGTGACGGCGATGAAGTGCGGATCGATCTGTCCGCCGACGATCGACGTGATGGCGCCGCCGCCGAGGGGCGTCGAGAAGACGCCGCCGTCGACGCCGATCTTGGTCCAGTAAATCAGCGCGCCGTCCGTCGCGACGCCATAAGGAGCGCCGTCGACGTCGGCGACAGTCTCGAGCGGGCCGCCGGCGAGAGGGACACGCCGGATGTGGCCATTTTGATCCGGCGCGTAGGCGAAGTCGCCGACGAGGAGGAGATCGGTGGGAACCTTGAGGCCGCTCGCGAGGAGGGTGGGCGGAGGCAGGTTCGAGCGCGCGTCGGCGTCGGCAGATGCGTCGACATCGGCCGTTGCGTCAGCGGCGGCCGCCGCGTCGGCGCCCGCGTCCGCGGCATCAGCCGAGCCGGCGTCGGCGGAGACCGTGAGGTGATCGGGCGTGCTCAGGATCGTTCCGTCCGTGATGTCGGTCCAGTAGACGACGCCGCCTTGGACGGCGATGGCGCGCGGTTGCGCTTGTCCGTCGCACAGCGCGATCGGCTTTGCGCCCGGCGTGAGATCGAGCCGCATGATCTTCCCTTGGCCGACGCCCTGGGTCCAGTACAGGCTGGCGCCGTCTGTCGCGAGGGAGCGGGGCTGGTCGAGGCCGGTCGCGAGCGCGACAGGTGCGCCCCCCGAGACCGGCACGCGCATGATGCGGCCGAGCCCGGGCACGACGTAGGTGGCGAAGGTCCCGTCGACGACGAGGCCGAACGTGCCGGAGTTGTCGTAGACCAGCGGCTCGGGACCGCCGCCCGTGAGGGGCGCGCGAACGAGGACGGCTCCCGAGCCTTGGAGCGTCCAATAGACGTGGTCGCCGCTCACGACGATGCGTCCAGGCCGCGCGAGCGTGCAGCCCACGATCGCGGGCTGGTCCGCGCGGGTTCCGCCCGGCACGCACGGCGGCCCCAGATCGACCGGCATGGCGGCGTCCTCGGTCACGGGGGCCACGGTGGCCGCGTCGGTGGTGACGCCGAGGTCGTGCTTGCGTGGCGCGCACGCCGCGAGGCACAGGGCGGCGCATGCGGCGAGGCGCGATCCCTTGAACATCGGGCAGATTCTAGCTTCAGATGCGCGCGAGCAGGTCGTCCGCGAGCCAACGGCCCAGACATTCAGAGGCGAGCTGGGCCGCCGTTTCCGCGGAGTCGAGCTCGTCCCCGAGGACGGTGCAGAGCGCGCCGAAGGTCGTCCCGGGGAGCAGCAATTCGAGCGCTCGGCGCTCGCGCGCCCCAACGGTCCGGTGATGGACCGTGACGCCCCGGCGCCAAACGACGATGGCGTGCCCGGGATCGGCCATCGTGGGCGCCGCAGGCTCTCGTCCACCTTCGATGGCGCGCCAGACGTCCTCGACGGTCCAGTCCGCGGGCAGGAGCGCGCACGCGGGTACGGGCGCGAGCGCGAGCTCGGCGAACGCCTCGGGCGCGAGCGCGGAGAGCGCCGCCTGCCCGAGGGCCTCGGCGTCGGCGCGATCGAAGACGTCGACGCGCGCCCACTCGAGCGCCGCGAGCTCCGCCAGCCAGGGCCGCGTCGCGCCGAGGGCGTGGCGCGCGAGGAAGTCGGGCAGGGCCGCGCCCACGAAGCGCAGCGACGGGTGTCGCGACGGGTGCGCCTGCAGGTAGTCCGTCGCGAGGTCGTGAAACGTCTCCGCGCCCGCGACGGCCACGAGCTTCGGATAGTCGGCGCGCAGGACGTCGAAGATGCGGAAAAAGTACATGTTGGCGTAGACATCCAGCCGCTCGACGGCCGAGGCGCGCGCGTCGCCCGCGATGATCGAGCCAAGCTCGCGCTCCGGAATCCCGCGCCTCACGAGCTCGTCGACGATGCCTTTCGGACCCGTGATCAGCTCGAAGAAGCGCCCTTGCAGCTCGGCGAGCGCCGGCTCGTCAGACACGCGGGCGCTCCGCGGTCTCGGCGGCGACGGCCTTGGCGCGCAGCGACTCCTCGACGACGCGCCCGAGCGGCGGCAGCTTGTCGTCCCACTCGATGAGCGTGGGCACGGCGCCGAAGCGCCTGACGGCGTGCCGATAGAGCTCCCACACCTCGTCGCGCACGGGCTGGTCGTGCGTGTCGAGCAGCAGCTCGCCGAGCCGGCTGTGACCCGCGAGGTGAAACTGGCCGACCCGCCCCACGGGGATGGCGTCGATGAAGGCGCGGGCGTCGAAGCCGTGGTTGTGCGCGCTCACGAAGACGTTGTTGGCGTCGAGCAGGAGGCCGCAGTCCGTGCGCGCCGCGAGGGCGGCCAGAAATTGCCACTCCGTCATCGTCGACTGCGTGAAGGCGACGTAGCTCGAGACGTTCTCGACGAGGATCTGCCGCTGCAAGTGATCCTGAACGCGCAACACGCGCTCGGCGACGTGGACGAGCGCCTCCTCGGTGAACGGCAGCGGCAGCAGGTCGTGTGCGTAAGCGCCGCCGTGGCTGCTCCAGCAGAGGTGGTCCGAGACGATGGCGGGCTCGATCTCGCGCGCGAGGGCGGCGAGAGCGTCGAGATAACGCGCGTCGAGCGGGTCCGCAGAGCCGAGCGACAACGACACGCCGTGGAGCACGACGGGCCAGCGCTCGCGCACGGCGCGCAGCACGCGCCGTGGGTTGCCGCCCGGCACCATGAAGTTGTCCGAGATGACCTCGAACCAATCCACGGGCGGATTCGTCTCCAGCACCTCCGCGTAGTGCTCCGCGCGGAGGCCGATGCCGTGACCGAGCGCTGGGACCGAGATCATGTGAAAAAAGCGGCTCGCGTGGCGCCTCGATTCATCGAGGTCGTGCGAGCCGCTCTCCTCTTGGTGGGGCGTTACTTTCCGGCGCTCGTGACCTTGCCGCCCTTGTCCTTGCACTCCTTCTCGGTCATCTCGACCCAGCCCTTCCCGTGGCAGCCGTTCTTCCCGGCGCAGGAGTTCGCGGCGCTGTGGCAGCTCCCCTTGCCCGCGCAGCTGTTGACGCCCGTGCAGTGGACCTTGGCCGCGTCGGCCGCGCTCGCGACGAGCGGGGCTCCGGCGCTGAAGAGTCCGGCGGCCATGGCGGCGATGAGTGCTCCCTTGGTGCTCATTGGCATTCTCCGATGTGATGGTGGGGGTTCGGGGGTTGCGATTGTGACGTTCGTTCCTTGTACACGATTCACGCGACGACGGTTTCGCGGGCCGCGTTGTTTTTCCCGAGGAGGCGCTCGAGCCTGGGCGCGACGAGGCGATCGAGCGACAGCGGCCCCGCGCCCGCGACGGCCAGCCACAGAAAGAAGACCAGGTAGCTCCACTCCTCGAAGCCGACGAGATCGGTGAGGCCGTGGATGTCGGCGCGCTTGGCCGTGAGGATCGCGATGATCATCGTGAAGGCCATGGGCAGCACGGCGAGGCGCGTGCCGAGGCCCACGAGCACGAGGATGCCGCCGAGGAGCTCCGTTGCGGCGGCCACGTGGGCGTTCAGCCCGGGCGCGGGGATGCCGAGGCCTCTGAAGTATTCGGTGACGTCTGGCAGCCTGTGCAGCTTGCCCCAACCCGTGCCGATGAAGACCAGGCCGACGGTGAGCCGCGCCAGCGTGGGTCCGATGAGCTCGAGACGCCGCGCGACGGTGAGCAGGCGTTGGCGGAGGTCTCCGATGAGGGTGGTCTGGTTCTTCAAAGGCGGCTCCTTTTTGGGGGATACTACGGGACCTGGCGTGAAGAAGTTACGGGGGCGGTCACGGTCTGCTA
>DASZFV010000210.1:0-2952 GCA_035939455.1 Polyangia bacterium | reverse complement strand
GCGCCAGATCCTGCGGCAGCTCGAGGCGGCGCGCCGCCCCACCTTCCTGGCCGTCAACAAGGTCGACAAGCTCAAGGACAAGGGCGCGTTGCTGCCGCTGCTGGCCGACTGGGAGCGCGTGTCGGCGTTCAGCGCCCTCGTGCCGATCTCGGCGCTCAAGGGCAAGAACCTCGCGCCCTTGATCTCCGAGCTCTGCAAGCTCTTGCCGCGTGGCGCGCCGCTCTACGGTCCCGAGACGCTCACCGATCGCACCGAGCGGTTCCTCGCGGCCGAGCTCGTTCGCGAGCAGATCTTCCTGCTGACGCGCCAGGAGCTCCCTTACGCCGTCGCCGTCGACATCGAGTCGTGGGAGGAGCGCGCGCGGGAGGACGGCGCGGCCGACGTCGTCATAGAGGCCGCCATCCTGGTCGAGCGCGACAGCCAGAAGGCCATCGTCGTCGGCAAGGGCGGATCGATGATCAAGGAGGTCGGCACGAAGGCGCGCGCGCAGATCTCCGACCTGCTGGGCCGGCCCGCGCACCTCAAGCTGCAGGTCAAGGTCGACCCCGACTGGACGACCTCGCCCGAAGCGCTCGCGCGGCTGGGGTACCGCCCGTGAGGGGGCGGCGGCGCCCGTCTCCGTCGACGCACGACGATCCCTCGCTGCCGCTCGTTGCGCTCGTCGGGCGGCCGAATGTCGGCAAGTCGTCGCTGTTCAACCGCCTCGTGGGCGGCCGGCCGGCGCTCGTCGAGGACATGCCCGGCGTGACGCGCGACCGCCGCTACGGCGTCGCCGACTGGGGCCCCGCGCAGTTCCGCGTCGTCGACACGGGCGGGCTCGATCCTTCGGCCGAGGGGATCCTCAAGGCCATGCGCCGGCAGACGCTGCGCGCCGTCGAGGAGGCGGCTCTCATCGTCCTCGTGCTCGACGCGCACGAGGGCGTGACCTCGGTCGACAAGGACGTCGCGCAGGTGCTGCGCCGTTCCGGCAAGCCCGTCCTCGTGGCCGGCAACAAGGTCGACTCCGCGAACCGCGAGGCGGCCGCATCCGAGATCTTCACGCTGGGCTTCCCCAAGGTCCTCCTCTTGTCGGCCTCTCACGGCCGCGGCGTGGGCGAACTGCTCGATGCCGTCGTCGCGGCGCTCGGCCCGGCCGTCGGGCGCGCGGGAGGGCCCGCGGAGCGCGGCGCCGCCGACGCGCCGGACGACGGCGACGTCGCTGAGGACGGCGTGGGCGAGGAGGACACCGACGCTCCTCGAGGTCCCATTCGTCTCGCGTTCGTGGGCAAGCCGAACGTGGGCAAGTCCTCGCTCGTCAACCGGCTGCTCGGCGAGGAGCGGGTGCTCGTTCACGACGCGCCGGGGACGACGCGCGACCCCATCGACACGCCGTTTCGCTTCGGCGGGCGCGAGTACGTGCTCGTCGACACCGCAGGACTGCGGCGCCGCCGCTCGATCGATACACTCACTGAGCACGTCGCCGCCAAGATGTCGCGCGATCAGCTCGAGCGCTGCGACGTCGCCGCGCTCGTCATCGATGCGCGCGAGGGCGCGACCGCCGAGGACGCGCGCCTCGCGAGCCTCATCGAAGACTCGGGCCGGGCCGCGCTGCTCGTCCTCAACAAGAAGGATCTCGTCTCGCGCGCCGACGTCGACAAGCGCCTGGCGTCCTCGCGCGAGCAGCTCGCCTTCATGAGCTACGCGCCCGTCGTGCTGACCTCGGCCGCGACGGGCGCGGGCGTGACGGCCATCGCCACGGAGGCGGCCCGGCTGCTCGGCGAGGCCTCACGGCGCATCTCGACGGGCCAGCTCAACAAGCTGTTCGAGGACATCGTGGCGCGCCACCCGCCGCCGTCCGGTCCGGCCGGCCGCCACGTCCGCCTGTACTACGCGACGCAGACCAACGTGCGTCCGCCCACCTTCGTCGTCAGCACAAACCAGCCAGACGACATTGGCCAGGCCTACCTGCGCTTCCTCACGAAGCAGCTCCGCAACGCGTACGGCTTTGAAGGCACGCCCATCCGCATCCACCTGCGCGCGCGACGCAAGAAGCAGAAGGTCCGCCACGCCGCCGAAGACTAGTCGCTCCGGCGCAGGCAGGCTTTGCCTGCCGAAGCCGGCGTCGGGGGCGCGGGACCAGGTCAGGGTCCCGAACTTAGAAAATTCGCGAGAACCGCAGGGTCAGTGAGAAGGCGAGGGGCCGCTGGCCGAACTCCATGGCGTTGCCGAACAGATCGGCGGGCGCGAAGATGTACTGCGCGCTGGCGCCCCACGCCCAGCGCGTCGTGAGGAGGTAGTCCGCCCCCAGGCCGAGTTCGGTCGCGAAGGCCGTCTTGGGTGCGCCCGGGCCGCTCCATTGCACGAGCCCGACGCCGACCTCGAGGTACGGCACGAGGCGGAGCACGTCGAAGGTGTAGGTCGCCCCCACGAGCGCCGTGCGCGCCTGCAGCGTCCCCGCCGGCGGTCCGTTCTTCACCGCCTTCACGGGATGCGAGACGACGCCCACCGAGGCGCGCGCCGCAAACGCCTCGTGAAACCCGTACTCGACGTCGAGGGCGCCCGCGAGGCCCCACGGTTGAAACGGATACCCGTTGGCGTTGCCACCCCCGGCGCGCGCCGACAGTTGCCACTCGTCTTCTCCCACGGCCCGCGCTTGCCGGGCCGTGAGGCCCACCATCGCGAAGGGCAGAGCGGCCACCAGGACCGCGACGAGCGCGCGCCTCACGACGCGCGACTATACACGAGCGGTCGCGCCGCGATCGGGAGGCGGCGCCGGCCGCGCGCGGCCCCGCCCGAATTGACCGCGGGGGACCGCTCTGTTATCTCTCCACCCCGTGGCGAAAAGCATCTCCCGGAAAGAGCTCAGGCAGCCCGACGAGTTCGTCAGCTTCTGGACGCAGGCGGCCGAGCTGGCGACGCGCTTCGCGAGCGAGCGCCGGCGCGCGCTGCTCGTCGGCACGACGATGCTCGTGA